>CAZSNW010000382.1:552-1516 GCA_964608245.1 uncultured Micromonosporaceae bacterium | reverse complement strand
CACCTCCAGGCCGATCACCGGCTCGTACCGCTGCACGACGTCGTCGTAGCTGGCCGTGTACGTGGTGCTCACCTTTGCTCCCTGGCGCGCATCGGGGCGACGTCATAGAGTCTAGTCGGCGGACGCCGCCCTCGGTGGCGGCGGTCTGTCGTATCCACCCCCATTTCAACGCCCCCGAAGGAGGCGCGACATGAAGAACTCCGCGGTGTCGTCGCTGGGCTCCGAGGCCCTCGGCACGCTGTTCTTCGTCTTCCTGGGTGCCTGCGCCGTCGCATCGGTGACATCGGAAGGCCTCGGCGCGGGCCTCGCCTGGGCGCTCGCCCTGATCGTGGCGGTCTGGGTCTTCAGCGCCGGCGGCGGCCATCTCAACCCGTTCGTCACCCTCGCGCTGGCCCTGCGCGGCAAGGTGGGCTGGGCGGCCGTTCCCGGGCACATCATCGCCCAGCTCGTCGGCGGTCTGGTCGGCGCGCTGCTGGCCTGGTGGCTGTTCAGCGCGTCACTGGGCGACCAGGGCGCCGGACTGGCCGCCACCCAGACGGCCGCCGAGGGCTCGCAGCTGTTCGGCGCTCTGGCGGCCGAGGCGTTGGCCACCTTCGTGGTGGTCGCGGTCGTCTACCGGCTCATCGGCAGCGGCGCACTGTACGGGTTGGGCTACGGCCTGGCGTACGGCGCCGGTGTCCTCGCCATCGCCAGCATCACCGGTGCCTCGATGAACTTCGCGCGCACCTTCGGCGCGGAGCTGTCGCTCACCTTCGCCGGCGGTGACGGTGCCGACTGGGCCAACATCTGGGTCTACCTGGTCGGTCCGCTGGTCGGCGTGGTGCTGGCCTGGCTGCTGCACCCGCTGTACGGCGGCTCGGAGAAGGCGGCGTCCGAGTCCTGACCGCGTCCGGTCACCGGCCGCGGGTGCCGACAGCCGGCACCGGCGGCTCTCCTACCCGGGCCCCGGCCACCTTGGTGGCCG
>CAZSNW010000382.1:0-542 GCA_964608245.1 uncultured Micromonosporaceae bacterium | reverse complement strand
CCGGCCCCCGGGGGGGGGGCCCCCCCCCCGCCCCCCGCGGCCCCCCCCCCCGGCCCCCCCCCCCCGGGGGGGGGGGGCCCCCGGCCCGTGTGCGCCACCGCCTCGGCGACCGGCCCGCCGCACCTGCCGCCCCGGTACGCCCGACGGGCACGCCGCCACCGTTTCCGCACGGCTACGGCCCCACCGTCTTGCCCGCCTGCGCAACCGCGCGACCGCCCGTACGCCTACGCGGCGGGTGCGGCCTTGAGCGGCGGCGGGGACGGCTGTGGAAGCGCCGACTCGAGGGCGGCCGCGACCAGGTACATGCGGTCGTCGGCCATGGTCGGGGCCATCACCTGCAACCCGACCGGCAGGCCGTCGGCGAGTCCGCACGGGACCGAGATGGCCGGGCCGCCGTACAGGTTGCTCGGAATGGTGTACAGGTCCGCCAGGTACATCTGGTACGGGTCGCCGGTGCGCGCCCCGAAGGGGAACGCCACGAACGGTGTCGTGGGCGACACGAGCACGTCGACGCGCTCGAACGCGGCCTGGAAGTCGCGGGA
>CAZSNW010000381.1:0-1526 GCA_964608245.1 uncultured Micromonosporaceae bacterium | reverse complement strand
GCCATGCCGCTGAGCAGATCGAACCGGTCGTCGACCTCGATCGCCTCCGGCAGCTCCTCCGCGACCGCGGTCGCCCGGCGTACCGCCTCGTCCTCCGGCACCGCCTGCAGGTCGGCGAGCAGCAGCCAGCCCCACACCCGGGACGCGAGGCCGTAGTACGCGCCCGGCGGGTACGGCCGGACCTTGATACCGGCCTCCTCCGCCTCGACCCGCTCCTGTCTCGCCCGCTCGTCGCCGAGCCGCAGCGTGCGGAGCACCCGGTCGAGCAGATCCGCGACGGCGGGCACCTCGTCGGCCCGACCGGCGGCGACCTCCCGCTGGTAGCCGGCGAGCAGGGTCGCCACGCCGACGGCGCCGTCGTAGAGGTCCGGGCCGAGCGGCGCCACCATCCACCCCGCGGCCCGCATGCTCGGCATCAGCCAGGTGACGGTGCCGTCGTCCCCGAACAGGGCGGTCTCGTGCACCCGCCGCAGGATCGCGGCCATCTGGGCGCGGCGCCGCCGGTCCAGGTCGGCCACGCGGACCACGGCCGGGGTGTACGCCAGGCGCTCCGGACCGACGCCGTCGTTGAGGTACGCGCTGACCAGCGCCGCCTGTACGACCAGCTGGTCGGTTCCCAGGTCGGCGGTACGCCACGTCTCCAGTGCCGCCGCCACCAGGTCCCCGGCGGGCGCGAGCGGCACGCCACGGGGGCCGGTGATCTCGCCGGTGGCGGGCAGCGCGGTGAAGACCGGCACGTCCCCGACCTGCATGTCGGCCACCTCGGCGGCGACCACGCCCGGGTCGTCGGCGGGGGTGCCGTTGTTGCGGGCGTTCCGGACGAGCAGTCTGGTCGCCTCGTCGGCGGCCCGTCGCGGGTGGCGCAGCGAGGACGGGTGGAACAGCATGCGGATCAGCTCCGCGTACACCACGGTGTCGCGCATGAGCACCCGCACCGGGCAGTCGGCGAACGCCGTGAGCAGCGGGGCGATCTGACCGGCCCGGTCCCGCTCCGCCAGCCGCTCGGAGAGGCTGGTGAAGCCCGCCACCACGTCCGGCCAGTACCGGTCCAGGTCCGGCTCCGGGCTGGGATGGTGGGTGTGGATCCGTCGGCTCTCCACGGTGACGGTGGCGACGTGGGCGTCGTCCGCACCGTAGTCCACGAGGGCCGGTACGCGGACCTGCGGCTGCTCGTCGGGGAGGTTGCCGAGCCCGGAGATGTCCATGCCGCGCATCCCGAGCACACCGATCCGGCCCGGCAGCAGCCCCGTGCGCAGCACCGACCGGCTCATCCGGAGCATGGCCAGGTCGACCGCGTCGCCGTAACCGGAGGGCCGGTTTCTCCGCGGCGGGCTCAGGAGCGTCTCGCAGTCCACCACCACCGGCACCGGGCCGCACGCGATGAGGTTCTCCGAGTGCAGGTCGGTGCAGGCGAGCAGCCGGGTGACCGCGAGCCAGTGACCCATGTTGCGGTAGAAGGTCCGCAGCTCGGCGTCGTTCTCGCAGTACCGGTGGGCGACGTGGGCGGCCCAGCCGTACTCGCCGTC
>CAZSNW010000380.1:0-1555 GCA_964608245.1 uncultured Micromonosporaceae bacterium | reverse complement strand
CCGACACGGGGCTGGTGGGCGGCAAGAACGACTCGCTCGGCGAGATGATCCGCCACCTGTCCCGGGCCGGTGTCCGGGTGCCCGGCGGGTTCGCCACCACCGCGGACGCGTACTGGTGGTTCCTCGACGCCAACGACCTGCGCGACCGCATCGCCGCCCAGCTGGACGCGCTGCACCGCGGCCGACCGCTGGCCGAGGTGGGGGCCGCCATCCGCCGCCTGTTCCTCGACGCCGAGCTCCCACCACCGGTCGAACGCGCCGTCACCGACGCGTACGCCGCCCTGGCGGCACGGCTGGGCCGGCCGGACCCGGATGTGGCGGTGCGCAGCAGCGCCACCGCGGAGGATCTGCCCGAGGCGAGCTTCGCCGGGCAGCAGGAGACGTACCTCAACGTCACCGGGCGGCGGGCGTTGCTCGACGCCTGCCGCCGCTGCTTCGCGTCGCTGTTCACCGACCGGGCGATCAGCTACCGGGAGCACCACGGGTTCAACCACCTCACGGTGGCGCTGTCCGTCGGCGTCCAGGAGATGGTCCGCGCCGACCACGGCTGCGCCGGGGTGATGTTCTCCATCGACACCGACAGCGGCTTTCCGCGGGTGGTGCTCATCAACGGCGCCTGGGGGCTGGGCGAGTCGGTGGTCGCCGGACGGGTGGACCCGGACGAGTACCTCGTCTTCAAGCCGCTGCTCGACCGTACCGACGTGAACCCGGTGATCTCGAAGAAGATCGGCGGCAAGCGCAGCAAGGTCGTCTACGGCGGCTCACCCGACGAGCCCACCCGCACCGTGGCGACCAGCGACGACGAGCAGGCCGCGGCGGTCCTCGACGACCGCGAGATCCGGCAACTGGCCCGGTGGGCGACGGTCATCGAGGACCACTACGGCCAGGCGATGGACATGGAGTGGGCCAAGGACGGCGGCACCGGCGACCTGTACCTCGTGCAGGCCCGGCCGGAGACGGTGCAGGCCCGGAAGGAGGCCACGACGCTGCGGTCCTACCGGCTCACCGGCCGCGGCCGCCGGCTGGTCAGCGGCCTGGCGATCGGCGACGCCATCGCCGCCGGACGGGTGTGCACCCTGCGCAGCGCCGACGAGATCGACCGGTTCACCGACGGGTCGGTGCTCGTCACCGGCGCCACCGACCCGGACTGGGAACCGATCATGAAGAGGGCGGCGGCGATCGTCACCGACCACGGCGGGCGCACCTCCCACGCCGCCATCGTGAGCCGGGAGCTCGGGGTGGCCGCGGTCGTCGGCACCGGTGACGCCACCGCCGCCCTTGCCGACGGGCAGGAGATCACTGTCTCCTGCGCCGAGGGCGAGCTGGGCCACGTCTACGAGGGGATCCTGCCGTTCGACGCGCATGAGATCGATCTCGCCGAGGTTCCCGCCACGCGCACCGGGGTGATGCTCAACCTCGCCAACCCGGCCGCGGCGTTCCGGTGGTGGCGGCTGCCGGCCGACGGCATCGGCCTGGTCAGGATGGAGTTCATCATCAACAACCACATCAAGATCCATCCGATCACGGGCAAGGTCTACGTCAACACGGGGCTCAC
>CAZSNW010000379.1:0-1567 GCA_964608245.1 uncultured Micromonosporaceae bacterium | reverse complement strand
ACCTGCCGCCCGACACCGACACCGCTACCCTCACCAAGGCCGCCAGCCAGGCACTGTCCACCTGGCAGCGACGCGCCGAGAACCCCCTCACCAGCCACGAGCTCGCGCTGGCCGCCCGCGTGGCGGTCCGCACGTGCGAGGGCATGCTGGTCCGACTGAGGGCGGAACGGTGAACGGCACCGTCACGCGGCCACGCCCGGCTACGACTCGTCGCCCGCCCGCCGGCGCCGCGGTGCGTCGAACGGCTCGCCGCCCACCGCGTCGATGCCGAACAGCTCAACGTCCACCGGTTCCCAGGGATCGCCCGTACGGTCGAGCGGGGCCGACCCGCCGGTCGACTCCACCCCGGCGTCCGCGCCACCCCCGAAGTCCAGCCGGTCGGCTGCCGGGTCCGTCCCGACGTCCGGCCGGTCGGCCGCGACCTTCGTCCCGGCGGCCGTCATCGCACCCCCGGCGGCCGCCGGGATGCCGGGCATGCCGTCCAGGTCGGTGGTCGGGTCCCCGGACTCGGCGCCCGGTGGCGGTGCGGTGGCCAGCAGCTCCAGCCCGTCGGCCCGGCTCGCCGGCTGCGGTGTCTCCTCCCACGACACCGGGCTGTTGGCCACCACGTACGGTCGCAGGTGGCCGGCGACCTCCAGCGGTGCCGAGTGCGCGTAGGTGACCAGCGCATGCCGCAGCTCCGCGTCCGGCAGGTCGAAGCCGTGCGCGCGGAGCACCGCGGCGGGGTCGGGATGCCCCCCGCCGGCCAGCTCCTCGAACACCTCGCGCAGCGTCACCACGAGTCCAACTGTAGGGACGGTTCCCGGCCGCCGGGTCGGGGACTTCCCCCCTCCACCCCCGAAACCTGACGACCTCGGAGACGCGATGTACGCACTTGGTATCGACCTCGGCACCACCTTCACCGCCGCGTCGGTGTGGCGCGACGGGCGCGCGGAGATCGCCTCGCTGGGCAGCCGCGCCGCCGTCATCCCGTCGGTGGTGCTGCTGCGGGAGGACGAGACCATCCTGACCGGCGAGGCGGCGAGCCGGCGCGGCATGTCCGAACCGCACCGGGTGTCGCGGGAGTTCAAGCGCCGGCTCGGGGACACCACGCCGATCATCCTCGGCGGCGTGCCCTACTCGGCCGAGCAGCTCATGGCCAAGTTGCTGCGGCAGGTCGTGGAGGAGATCACCGCGCGGGAGGGCGGCGCGCCCTCGCGGGCGTGCGTGTCCCACCCGGCCAACTGGGGGCCCTACAAGCGCGAGCTGCTGGAGCAGGCGGTGCGCCTGGCCGACGTCGACCTGCCGGTCACCTACGTCACCGAACCCGAGGCCGCGGCGGTCTTCTACGCCCAGCAGCAGCGCGTGGATCCGGGATCGGTGGTGGCCGTCTATGACCTGGGCGGCGGCACCTTCGACGCCGCGGTGCTGCGCAAGACCCGGGACGGGTTCGAGATCCTCGGTGAGCCGGAGGGCATCGAACGCCTCGGCGGCATCGACTTCGACGCGGCCGTGTTCGCACACGTCAACCAGGCGCTCGGCGGCAAGCTGGACGAGCTGGACGAGGACGACCCGGCCGTGATCGCCG
>CAZSNW010000378.1:0-1593 GCA_964608245.1 uncultured Micromonosporaceae bacterium | reverse complement strand
CGCTGGCAGCGTCCAGGCAGCCTCCCAGACGCAGCGGGTTGTTGGCGATCACGCCGACGGTACGACCGGCGAGCCTCCCCAGGGTGGTGACGATGTTCGGTGCCCACTTGGGGTGCAGCTCCACACCCGGGTCGTCCAGCAGCGCGCGGACCAGCGGCTTGACGTCGTACGCCTGGTTGGACTTCGGCGGCAGGAACGAGCCCAGGTCCACCTCGTCCACCACGTCCGCCGGGCTCGGCCGCCCCTGGTTGCCCAGCAGGGAGGCGAGCTGCCGCGCGGTGGCCAGCGCCGAGGCGTCGTCGGCGGTGGTCACGTGCACCACCCCGGAGCGCCGGCCGTGCGGCTCCGGACCGCCCAGCCGCTCCATGTCGACCTGCTCCCCGGTGACCGACCGGACCACCTCCGGACCGGTGACGAAGATGCGGCCGGATCCGCTCATCACCACCAGGTCGGTCAGGGCCGGGCCGTACGCGGCGCCGCCGGCCGCCGGGCCCAGCACCACCGAGATCTGGGGCACCCGACCGGAGGCGCGCACCATCGCCGCGAACACCTGGCCGACCGCGTCCAGCGCCACGACCCCCTCGGGCAGGCGGGCACCGCCGGAGTGCCACAGCCCGATCACCGGTACCCGCTCGCGGACCGCGGCGTCGATCGCGTCGACGATGTGCCGGCACCCCTCGGTGCCCATGGCGCCGCCCATCCGGGACGGGTCGCTGGCGTACGCGATGGCCGGGGTGCCGTCGATCTCGCCGCGGCCGGACAACACCCCGGAGTCGTCGCGGGGCATCATCAGCCGCAGCGTGCCCGGATCGAACAGCGCGCGCAGCCGCACCTCGGGGTCGCGGAAGTCGACGGTGTCCGCGTCGGTGGTGGTGGTCGCTGTGGTCGTCATGGCTGGCCTCACTTGCCGTCGGATGTGGTACGCGGTCAGGTCCTCATCTGTCGGGGATCACTCCCGGGTGAACAGCAGGGCGACGTTGTGCCCACCGAAGCCGAACGCGTTGTTCAACGCGGCCGGGATCTCCATGTGGCGCGCCTTCCAGGCGGCCACGTCCAGGTCGAGCCCGTCGTCGGGGTCGTCCAGGTTGATCGTGGGCGGTACGACGCCGTGGTGGACGGCCAGGATGGTGGCGACCGCCTCCAGCGCGCCGGCCGCGCCCAGCAGGTGCCCGGTCATCGACTTGGTGGCGGTCAGCACGGGGTGCGTACCCACCGCCGCCCGGATCGCCGCCACCTCGGCCATGTCCCCCACCGGGGTGGAGGTGGCGTGGGCGTTGACGTGCCGCACGTCGCTGGCGGCGACGCCGGCGTCCTCGATCGCCTTCCGCATGGCGCGGGCCGCGCCGGTGCCCTCCGGGTCCGGCTGCACGATGTCGAACCCGTCGGAGGTCACCCCCGCCCCGGCCAGCCGGGCGTACACCCGGGCGCCACGGGCGGCGGCGTGGTCGGCCCGCTCCAGCACCACCGCGGCCGCCCCCTCGCCGAGCACGAACCCGTCCCGGGCCTTGTCCCACGGCCGGGAGGCCCGCTCGGGCTCGTCGTTGCGGGTGGACTTGGCCCGCGTGGAGGCGAACCCGGCGCTCGGCAGCGGCT
>CAZSNW010000377.1:0-1655 GCA_964608245.1 uncultured Micromonosporaceae bacterium | reverse complement strand
GCGTGGTGACCTGGACGTCGACCATCCCGCGCACCTGGGCGGTGGTCAGGCCGGTCTTCTGCTCCAGCAGCGACCGCTCGTACTCGTTGGTGAGCAGGTAGCGCGCGCCCTCGATGAGCAACCGGACCTGCGGGCCGGACATCCGCGCCAGCTGCTGCGACGGGTCGGCGGCGAACGGGTAGCCGCGCTGCCGGCACTCCTCGGTGTGGCGCAGCATCACGTCCGGGTCGTTGGCGGAGATGAGCACCAGGTCCACACCGCCGAGCCGCTTGGCGACCGGGAGCAGCTCGATCTCCCGGGCCTCGCTCATCGCGCCCGCGTAGAAGGAGGCGATCTGGTTGAGGTCGTCGTCGGTGGTGCAGACGAACCGGGCGGTGTGGGCGGTCTCGGAGACATGGATCGACTCGCAGTCCACCCCGTGCCGCTCCAGCCACGACCGGTAGTCGCCGAAGTCGGGGCCCACCGCGCCCACGAGCACCGGCCTGAGCCCCAGCTGCGCCATCCCGTACGCGATGTTGGCCGCGACCCCGCCGCGGCGCACCACCAGGTCGTCCACCAGGAACGACAGGGACACCTTGTGCAGCTGGTCGGCGATGAGCTGGTCGGCGAACCGCCCCGGGAAGTGCATCAGGTGATCGGTGGCGATCGATCCGGTGACGACGATCCTCATCTCGGTCCTCTACGGTCGGTGTCAGCATCCCCACCCTACCGACCGCCACGGGCGGTTCGTGCCTGATGATCCGACCACGGCGGCTACCGTTGCCCCCGTGGGATACCGCAGCGCGCCGCACACCGCGGACATCCGGATCGAGGCATGGGCACCGACCCGGGAGGAGTGCCTGGCCGAGGCCGTGGCGGCGACCGTGGCGTCGTTCGCCGACACCACCGGCTGCGAGCCGGCCACCACGATCGAGGTGCTGGTGGACCCCGGCACCGACGAGGATCTGCTGCTCGACCTGCTCACCGAGGTGGTCTACCGGTTGGACGCCGACGGGCTGGTGCCGGTGACCGCCGAGGTGGAGGCGCTGGAAGGGGGGCTGCGGGCCCGGCTGGGCATGGTCGGGGTGGACCAGGTACGCCAGGTGGGCGCCCCTCCCAAGGCGGTGTCCCTGCACGACCTGGCGTTCACCTACGACGGGTCACAGTGGTCCTGCCAGGTCGTGCTCGACGTCTGACCGGGCGTCGACCCCCGGCCGCCCGGTCGCGCGTCAGCCCTTGACCACCCCGAGCGGCACCAGCTTCGCCACCGGCCGGCACAGCCCGGCGCCGACCGCGGCCGCCACCACCTCGGAGATGTCCTTGTACGCCTCGGGCGCCTCCTCGGCCAGTCCCCGCCAGGACGCCCCGCGTACCGCGATCCCCTGCTGCTCCAGCTTCAGCCGCAGATCCCGGCCGTGCACCTCGCGTGCGGCCTGGTGCCGGCTGCGGACCCGGCCGGCGCCGTGGCAGGTGGAGGCGAACGCCGGCCCGCCCGGCACCCCGGCCAGCACGTACGACGCGGTGCCCATCGACCCCGGCACCAGCACCGGCTGGCCGTACGGGCGCAGGTCCTCCGGCAGGTCCGGGTGCCCCGGCGGCAGCGCCCGGGTGGCGCCCTTGCGGTGCACGCACAGCCGCCGCTCCACCCCGTCGACCCGGTGGGTCTCCACCTTGGC
>CAZSNW010000376.1:0-1680 GCA_964608245.1 uncultured Micromonosporaceae bacterium | reverse complement strand
GCGGTCGACGAAGTGGGACACCACACCCCGCTCACCCCGCCCGCCGACTGGCAGGTGGTGCCGGAGCCGGACCACCGCAGCCCCAACCCAGCGAGGCTCCAGCGTGCGGACGACACCGGGATCCACGTCGTGGCCTCCCTCGCGTGGTCCCGGTTCCAGGATCCACGGCTACCGTTCCTGGTCACCGAGCCGGTCGACGTGCCCCACGTACCCGCCCTGTTCACCCCCGCGGCCCTCGCCGGCGCCGGCGGCCGCACCGGAGGGGTCACCGTCCAGGTCGCCGGTACGGGTCCCGCGGTGCCGGGTGTGGCGGAGCTGGACGGCGTGGTGATGGACCTCGGCTGGCTGTCGCTGCAGCAGTACCTGAACCTGCGGGCGCTGCCCACGGTCAACGAATGGTGGCTGGCGACCTCCGACCCCGCGCCGGCGGCGACCGTCGCGCACGGGCTCGGCCTGCAGGTGCACGACCGGCGCGCCGAGGCGGCACGGCTGCTCGCCGACCCGCTCGGCGGCGGCGTACTGCTCACCCTCTGGACGGCCGCCGCCCTGGCGGCGCTGCTGGCCGCGTTCGGGTCCGTCGTCGACTCCCGCGCCACCGCGGTCGGCCGCCGGACGGAGCTGGCGGTGCTCCACACCCTCGGCACCTCGCCGGCGACCGTCACCTCAGCGTTGATCGTCGAACAGGCGGTGCTCGCCGGGCTCGGGGTGGTGGCCGGGACCGCGGTCGGCCTGGGTGTGGCGGCCGCGATGGGGGCCTCGCTGGTGTTGACCCCCGCCGGCACGGTCCCGTTGCCCGAGCCGCTGGTGACGGTGGCCACGGACCAGTCGGCCGCCTACGCGGCCGGGCTGTTCCTGCTGGCGGTCCTGCTCGGTGCGCTCGTGGCCCGCCGGGCCCGCCGGGAGCTGGCCGCCGGGGCGCTGAAGATCGGAGATGACTGATGGCCAGTCTGGTCAGGCTCCGTGCCCACGTCGGACTGTGGTCCATGGTGGCGCTGCTCGCCGCCGCCGTGGCGCTGGTGCAGGCGGCCGCCGCGCCGGCCACGAGGCGGATCGAGGACCGGGCGCTGCGGGCCGCCGTCGCCGCCGCCACCTACGTGGAGCGGGACATCGTCATCACCCGCCGGGACCCGTCGCTCGCGGGCGGGACGCCGCTGTCCGCGGACGGCATGCAGCGGTACGCGCTGGGCCTGCTGCCCGAGGTGCTGCAGCGGGTGATCGCGGACGTCTGGTCGTTCCAGCGCACCACCGTGTCGACCTTCGAGGGTGTGGGTGCGTCCCTGACCGGGGCCGGACTGCGCACCGAGCCGGACGGATTCGCGTCCGTGGTCGCGCTGCACCACCAGCCCGGGCTGGATCAGGAGTTCACGCTCACGCGGGGCAGGCTTCCGAGCACCGATCTCGACGCCGGTCGGCTCGAGGTCGTGGCGGCCGAGGCGGTGGCCGAGCGGTTGGGCATGACCGTCGGCCGGGACTACCTGTTCCACGCCGGTGACGTCGTCAACTACCCCGACGACGGCCCCGACCGGGACAGCGTGCCCGTGCGCCTGGTCGGCGTCTTCACCCCGCGCGACCCGGCGGCGCCCGTCTGGGACCACGCCCCGCTGCTGCTCGAACCCGCGACCGTCCGCATCCCGGGCGACGACCCTCCCCGGGCGACCCTGCAGGCGACATTGGTCACCG
>CAZSNW010000375.1:0-1687 GCA_964608245.1 uncultured Micromonosporaceae bacterium | reverse complement strand
GTACGTCTCCAGTCGGGCGCCGTTGGTGACGTCGACGATCGCGACCTGCTCCCCCGGGAGGATGTCGGCGGCGTCGAGCAGGTCGGCGTCCACCGTCACCGAGCCCACGTAGTGCAGGTCCGCGTGGGTCACGGTGGCGCGGTGGATCTTGGACTTGAACATGGTCCGCAGCATCTGCCTCACCTCGACGTCAATCGGATCGCGATGTTGTCGATCAACCTGGTGCCACCCACCCGGGCGGCGATCAGGAGCCGTGCCGCCCCGTCTTCCGGGACCGGCACGACCGGGCCGGCGTCGGTGCCGACCGCTGGGGCGAGTGGGCGCAGCTGCGGGTCGGTCAACGCCAGGTAGTCGAGTTCGAGTCCGCTCGCCGCGACACGGGCGGCGGCCAGCACCTCCTCCGGGGTCGCCCCCTTGGCCGCCGCGGCCTCGCCGGCGCGCAGCGTCTCCGGGACCGCCCGGGCGGCCTGCCGCTCGCTCGGCGACAGGTACCGGTTGCGGCTGGAGAGGGCCAGACCGTCGGGTTCGCGGACGGTGGGCACCGGGACCACCCGTACCGGCAGGTCGAGGTCGCGCACCATGGCGGCCACCAGGTGCAGCTGCTGGTAGTCCTTCTCCCCGAAGAAGGCCAGGTCGGGTCGGGTGAGCTGGAGGAGCTTGTGGACGACCGTGAGCACCCCGGTGAAGTGGCCGGGCCGGAACGCGCCCTCCAGGATCCGGCCGGTCGGGCCGGGGTCGACCCGGATCTCCGGCTCGCCGTGCGGGTAGACCTCGGACGCCGGCGGCGCGAACACCACGTCGACCTGCTCCGCCCGACAGATCCCGAGGTCCGCCTCCAGTGTCCTCGGGTAGCGGTCGAAGTCCTCCCCGGGGCCGAACTGCAGCGGATTGACGAAGATGGTCGCGATTACGGTGGTCGCGTGCGCGCGGGCCGCCCGCATCAGCGCCGCGTGCCCCTCGTGCAGGGCGCCCATGGTCATCACCACCGCGACCGGTCCGGTCGCCGCGTCGCGGGCGGCGGCGAGGTCGGCGCGGGTGTGCGCCACCGCCATGCCGCCGGCTGCCGCGTCTGCCGTCAGGCCGCCCATCGGGTCCTCCGTGCCGGGTCGGTGTTCCGTTCGTCGTCGGCGCCGGTCCGCGCCGCCGGGGTC
Organism: uncultured Micromonosporaceae bacterium; assembly: GCA_964608245.1. GTDB lineage: Bacteria > Actinomycetota > Actinomycetes > Mycobacteriales > Micromonosporaceae > Natronosporangium. Next base: position 536 of record CAZSNW010000375.1, on the reverse strand, counting down.
GGAACGACCGCCTCCCGGGTGGGGACGACCGCGGCCGGGGTGGGGACCACCGGCGCGTCGAGCACCCGGTACAGCGCGGCGGCGGCGGTGGGCGCCAGCCGCCCGGCCGACACCGCCCGCGCGGCGGTGAGCCGGGCCAGCGCCCGGTAGACGGGCAGCGAGCTCGGGGAGACCTGCGCCAGCGCGGCCAGGTGGCCGGCGACCGTGCCGGTGTCGCCCCGGCTGACCGGCCCGGTCAGGGCCTGGTCACCGGAGCGCAGCGCGTTGTCCAGGGCGGCGCGCAGCAGTGGTGCGAGCACCTCGGCGGGGTTCGTCACGCCGGCGTCGCGCAGCCGGTCGGCCGCCTCGTTGACCAGGGTCACCAGGTGGTTGGCGCCGTGGGCGAGCGCGGCGTGGTACAGCGGACGGTGGTGCTCGTCGATCCACTCGCAGACCCCGCCCAGGTCGCGCACCAGGTCGACGGTCCACGTCCGCAGATCGTTAGGCGCGGTGACGCCGGAGGAGCCGCCGGCCAGGCGCGGCAGGTCGTCGGAGGT
>CAZSNW010000374.1:0-1717 GCA_964608245.1 uncultured Micromonosporaceae bacterium | reverse complement strand
GGCCGACTCGTCCGTCCCACCAATCAGCTTCTCAGGACGCAGCTGAGCTGTCCTTCCTGGGATCGCGGCCTCCGACCGGGCCGGACATGCCCGCGCCACGACGCCGCCCGGTGGGGTGCCTCCTCTCCTCTTCACCCGTGGTCGGCCGATGCCACCGCGAGCCGGCGCTCCGCGAGGGAGCGGCACCCGAACTTTGACGGGCAGGCCGCCATGGGCGGTGGCCATCGCTACGCGTGGTTCACGTCCGATCTGGTGCGGCGCTTGCGCAATGATTCCACGTTGCACCATACTCCACTGCGGACATGTCAGCCCGTGGACCGAGGAGGAGCATGTACGCGGTGGTCGATGTGGAGACGACCGGGTTCGGTTACCGGGGAGCCGACCGCATCGTCGAGGTGGCGGTGGTGCGGCTGGACCCGGACGGTCGACCACAGGATGCCTGGTGCACCCTCCTCAACCCGGGCCGCGACGTCGGCCCGTCGCGGATCCACGGCATCCAGAACGCGGACGTGGTCGGTGCGCCCACCTTCGCCGACGTCGCCGGCCGGCTCGTCGAGCTGCTCCGTGGCCGCATCGTGGTCGCCCACAACCTCCGCTTCGATCTCGCGTTCCTGCAGGCCGAGTACGCGCGGACCGGGACCTCCGTGCCGCTGGACCACACACCCGGTCTGTGCACCATGAAACTCGCCCGGGCGTACCTGCCGCACACTCGCAAGTTCACATTGGAGGACTGCTGCCGCTCGGTCGGCATCCCGCTCACCGACGCGCACAGCGCGCTGGCCGACGCGTACGCCACCAGCGACCTGCTCGCCCACCTCCTGCGTATCGTCGGCAGCCCGCCGCCGTGGGCGACGGCCGCGACGGCCGCGGCGCGCATCCCGTGGCCGCGGCTGCCGGTCGGCGACGTGACGCCGGTGACACGGTCCCGCGGCGTCGCGCCGGCGGGCCGGTCAGGTTGAGGTGACGGGACCGACCGGGTGGTGGCCGGCGGCGCGGCGGGCGGCTGCCCGGGCGCGTTCGGCACGGTCGAGAACCACCTTGCGCAGGCGTACCACGGTGCGGGTGATCTCCAGGCACTCGTCCGGGGCGCAGAACTCCATCGCCTGCTCCAGCGACAGCCGCCTGGGCGGGACCAGCCGCTCCAGCTCCTCGGCGGTGGAGGAGCGCATGTTGGTCACCTTGCGCTCCCGGGTGATGTTGACGTCGAGGTCCTCGCCGCGCGCGTGCTCGCCGACGATCATCCCCTCGTACACCTCGGTGCCCGGCTCCACGAACAGGGCGCCGCGCTCCTGCAGCTGGAACATGGCGTACGCGGTGGCCACCCCGGCGCGGTCGGCCACCAGCGACCCGGTCTCCCGGGTGCGCAGCGTTCCGTGCCAGGGCGCGTAGTGGTCGAACACGTGGTGGGCGACCGCGGTGCCCCGGGTGGCGGTGAGCAGCTCGGTACGGAACCCGATCAGCCCGCGCGCCGGCACCAGCCACTCCATCCGCACCCAGCCGGTGCCGTGGTTGACCAGCTGCTCCATGCGGCCCTTGCGGGCCGACAGCAACCTCGTCACCGCCCCCAGGTGCTCCTCGGGCACGTCCACGGTGAGCCGCTCCACCGGCTCGCACACCGTCCCGTCGACCACCCGGGTGACCACCTGCGGTTTGCCGACGGTCAGCTCGTACCCGTCGCGGCGCATCTGCTCGACCAGCACCGCCAGGGCCAGCTCGC
>CAZSNW010000373.1:0-1719 GCA_964608245.1 uncultured Micromonosporaceae bacterium | reverse complement strand
CACCGGGGTCGGGTTCTTCGACCACATGCTGCACCAGCTGGCCCGGCACGGCGGGTTCGACCTGACCGTGCGGACCGTCGGCGACCTGCACATCGACGCCCACCACACGGTGGAGGACACCACGCTGGCGCTGGGCGCGGCGCTCGCCGAGGCGCTGGGCGACAAGCGGGGCATCATGCGGTACGGCGACGCCACGGTGCCGATGGACGAGGTGCTGGTGCGGGCCGCGGTGGACCTGTCCGGCCGGCCGTACGTGGTGCACGAGGAGCCGCCGCTCGCGCCGTCGATCGACGGCACGGGGGTGAGCTACCCGACCAGTCTCACCCGGCACGTGTGGGAGTCGCTGGGCCACGCCGCGAGGCTCACCCTGCACGTCAGCGTGCTGCGGGCGGCCCGCGAGGGCGCGACCCCGGACGCGCACCACGTGGTGGAGGCCCAGTTCAAGGCGGTGGCGCGGGCGCTGCGGCAGGCCGTGGCGCCCGATCCGCGGGCCGCCGGCGTGGTGCCGAGCACCAAGGGCGCGCTGTGAGGGGAGGGGTGGACGGTGAAGACCGTGCTGCCGCTGCTGATGTACGCGCTGGCGGGGCTGCTCGTCGGCGGTGCGGTCTCCCTGCACCGCCAGGGCGCCGGTAAGGTGGCGGTCGCGGTGCCGGCGGTGCTCGCGGTGCTCGCGTTGGTGGCGGGGACGCTGTGGCTGTGGCCGGAGTGAACGTGCCGACGATGGCCCCGTGGGTGGTGGTGCTCGACCACGGGTCGGGCAACCTGCGCTCGGCCGAGCGGGCCCTGGCGCGCGCCGGCGCCACGGTGACCGTCACCGGTGACGTGGCCGCGGCTGCCGCCGCCGACGGCCTGGTGGTGCCCGGGGTGGGGGCGTTCGCCGCGTGCATGGCCGGGATCACCGCGCTCGGGGCCGACCGGGTGGTGCGTGACCGGGTGGCCGCCGGCCGGCCGGTGCTCGGCATCTGCGTGGGCGCCCAGGTGCTGTTCGAGTACGGCGAGGAGCACGGCGTGCGTACCCCGGGCCTGGGGCTGCTGCCCGGCGGGGTGTCCCGGTTGAACGCGCCCCGGGTGCCGCACATGGGCTGGAACGAGGTGACACCGCCGCCCGGGTCGCGGCTGTTCGCCGGGGTCCCGGCCGGCACGAGGTTCTACTTCGTCCACTCGTACGCGGCGCGGCCCACCCCGGAGCTCGCGGCCTGCGGGGCGCTGGTGACGGTGGCCGAGCACGGCGAGCCGTTCGTGGCCGCGGTGGAGCACGGGGCGCTGGCCGGCACCCAGTTCCACCCGGAGAAGTCCGGTGACGCCGGGGCCGCGCTGCTGCGCGCCTGGGTCGCCTCGCTGCCGGTCTCCGTGGCCGGCCCGTCGGGCGGAGGGAGTGGTCGATGACGCTCACACTGCTGCCGGCGGTGGACGTGGCCGACGGCCGGGCGGTCCGTCTGGTCCGCGGGGAGGCCGGTACCGAGACCGCCTACGGGGACCCGCTGGAGGCGGCGCTGGCGTGGCAGCGCGCCGGCGCCGAGTGGATCCACCTGGTGGACCTGGACGCGGCGTTCGGTCGTGGCTCCAACGCCGACCTGCTCGCCGAGGTGGTCCGCCGGGTCGACGTGCAGGTGGAGCTGTCCGGCGGGATCCGCGACGACGCCTCGCTGCGCGCGGCGCTCGCGACCGGGGCCGCCCGGGTCAACATCGGCACCGCCGTCCTGGAGGACCCGGACTGGT
>CAZSNW010000372.1:0-1720 GCA_964608245.1 uncultured Micromonosporaceae bacterium | reverse complement strand
GTGCGGGTGCCGCTGGCCGAGGCGACCGCGGAGATCAAGACCGTGCCGCTGGAGCGCTACCAGGAGGCCGAGGTCTTCTTCGGCTGAGCCGCCGACCGGCGACCCGGTCCCGCATCCGGTGGTCCGCCGGCCGCGCCGCGTCCCGGTCTGCGGACCGACCGCCTGGACGACCCGACGGGCGGCGCGACGGGCGTACCGTGGGTGGGTCGCCGCGCGGGCGGGCGCGCCGCGGCCGTCCGCCGGCCGGCGGCGCCGCAGGCGGACGGGGCGTACGCACGGGAGGTGCCATGCACACGGTGGCGGTGATCGGCGCGGGCAAGATCGGCGAGCTGTTGCTGGCCGGGTTGCTGCGGGCCGGCTGGCCGGCCGAGCGGCTGCTGGCCACGGTCCGTCGACCGGCGCGCGCCGCCGAGCTGCGCGAGCGCTACGGCGTGGACGTGGTCGACAACGTGACCGCGGTCACCCGCGCCGACGTGCTGGCGATCACCGTCAAGCCGCAGGACGCCGCCACGTTGATGGCCGAGATCGGGCCGAAGGTGCCGGCGGACAAGCTACTGATCTCGCTGTGCGCGGGGCTGCCCACCAGCTTCTTCAGCGCCCGGCTGCCCGAGGGCACACCGGTGGTCCGGGCGATGACCAACACCCCGGCGGTGGTGGACGCGGCGATCACCGCGATCTCCGCGGGCGCCCACGCCACCGAGGAGCACCTGGCACTGGCGGAGGAGCTGTTCACCCCGCTGGGGCGCACGCTGCGGGTGCCCGAGTCGCAGCAGGACGCGGTGACCGCGCTGTCCGGCTCCGGCCCGGCGTACTTCTTCTACATGGTCGAGGCGATGACCGACGCCGGTATCCTGCTCGGCCTGCCCCGGCAGGTGGCCCACGACCTGATCGTGCAGACCGCGATCGGCTCGGCGATCATGCTGCGGGACTCCGGCGAACACCCGGTGGCGTTGCGGGAGGCGGTGACCTCGCCGGCCGGCACCACCATCGCCGCCATCCGCGAGCTGGAGTCCCACGCGGTACGCGCGGCCATCCTGTCGGCGTTGTCGGCCGCCCACCACCGGGCACGGGAGCTGGCCGCCCAGTTCGACACCTGACCGCCCACCGGGCCGTCCGGTCGCCACCTGACCACCCGGTCCGACACGACGGCCGGCCCGGGCGGCGCAGGTGGGCGCCCCCGCGTCAGCGGGGGAGCAGCTTCTCGATCTGCCCGACGACCTCGGGGGCCTTCGGAGTGGTCCGCGGGTGGAACCGGGCCACCGGCTGCCCGTCCGTGCCGACCAGGAACTTCTCGAAGTTCCACCGGATGTCGCCGGTGTAGCCCTCGGCGTCGGGGGTGTCCACCAGCCGTGCGTACAACGGGTGCCGGTTCGGCCCGTTGACCTCGATCTTCTCGGTGAGCGGGAAGGTCACGCCGTAGGTCGTCTCGCAGAAGGCGCGGATCTCCTCCGGGGTGCCCGGCTCCTGGTTGCCGAACTGGTTGCACGGCACCCCCAGCACCACCAGCCCCCGGTCGGCGTACTCCTCGTACAGCTGCTGCAGCTCCGCGTACTGCGGGGTGAGCCCGCACTCCGAGGCCACGTTGACGACCAGCACCACCCGACCGGCGAACTGCTCCGGCGCCATGGGCTCGCCCTCCAGCGTCCGGAGCTCGACATCGAAGACAGTCATGCGGCAAGGCTACCGTCCGGAGCCGTCCCCGACGCGCCGGTGGACGATC
>CAZSNW010000371.1:0-1728 GCA_964608245.1 uncultured Micromonosporaceae bacterium | reverse complement strand
ACGTCGACGGGCTGCCCCGGGCGGACCTGGTGGCCGCCCTGGTGCGGGCCGGGGTGGGGGTCGACCGGGTGGTCCCCCGGCGCCGGCTGGAGGACGCGTTCCTCACCCTGGTCGGGGAGGACACGACCGGGAGCGGGGACCGGTGAGCGGGCGCGTCCGCCCCCGGCCGCGACGCGACGGGCGGGCACCCGGGTACCGGCCGGCCCGGACCCTGACGGTCGCCGCGGAGTGGCGGCGGCAGGCCGGCCGGCGCCGCACCCGGCTCATCCTCACCGTCCTGGTGGCGCTGCCCCTGGTGATGCTCGCGGCGTTCCAGCTCGGCGGCGACGGCGACGAGGAGCCGGGGCCGTCCGGCGGCCGGTTCTCCAGCATGGTGGACCTCGCCACCACCGGCGGGCTCAACTTCGCCCTCTTCACGGTGTTCGTGTCCTCCGGGTTCCTGCTGGTGGTCGTGGTGGCGGTCGTCTTCGGCGACCCGGTGGCGAGCGAGGCGGGCGGGGGGTCGCTGCGCTACCTGCTGGCGGCTCCGGTGCCGCGCGGCCGCCTGCTGGCGACGAAGGCGGTGGTGGCCGGCCTGACCAGCGTTCTTGCGATGCTCACGCTGACCGGCACGGCGCTGCTGGCCGGGACGCTGCGGTACGGGTGGCACCCGCTGCGCAGCACGGTCGCCGCCGAGCTGTCGCCGGGCGAGGGGTTGGTGCGGCTGCTGCTCGTCCTGTGCTACCTCGCGGTGAGCCTGCTGGCGGTGGCGGCGGTGGCGTTCCTGCTGTCGGTGTCGACGGAGGCGCCGCTGGGCGCGGTCGGGGGCGCGGTCCTGCTGTTCATCGTCTCGAGCATCCTGGACGAGATCACGGCCCTGGGCAGCGTGCGGACGTTCCTGCCGACCCACTTCTCCGACGCCTGGCTGGGTCTGTTGTCCACTCCGCTCGACCTGGACGGCGCGGTGCGGGGGGCGACCTCGGCGCTGGGTTACGGCGCCGCGCTGTTCGCGCTGGCCTGGTGGCGGTTCCTCCGCCGGGACGTCACCAGTTGACGCCGCACGTGGCGCCGCACGGCCAGGTGGCGCCGCACAGCAGGTCACGCGCCACGGCGGCGCGTCGCACCGCCCCGCTCCGTGCCGCCGGGCACGTGCCGGGCGCCCGACTTGCCCGGATGGGATGCGGTGCCGCCGCGGGGGCACGGGCCCTGGCACCCATGATCGACCGCCCGGGTAGGATCGGCTGCCAGAACTGAACACACGCTCATCCAGAGGGGTCGAGGGACCGGCCCGATGACGCCCCGGCAACCACCGTGCGGGACTCACCGCCGAGGCCGCGCACGGCAGGTGCCAACTCCGACCCGCGTCACGCGGGAAAGATGAGAGGAAGGCTTCGGCATGACCATCGCCGTACCCGTCTCCAGCCCTGCCCGTACCCTGGTGTGCCACGGCTGCGGCGCGGAGCACCCGCTCGGACCCGACCACGCCTGTCACCACTGCCTCGGCCCGCTCGAGGTCGGGTACGACCCGGCCGCCCTGCGGGCGGTGACCCGCGAGCAGATCGCCGCCGGACCGCCGAACCTGTGGCGGTATGCGCCGCTGCTGCCGGTCGGGCAGGACCCGGCGCAGCGGGTGAGCCTGGACCCCGGGTTCACCCCGCTGGTGCCGGCGCCGGCGCTCGCCGCCGAGGTGGGCGTGCAGGCTCCGCTGTGGGTCAAGGACGACTCGGCCAACCCCACCCACTCGTTCAA
>CAZSNW010000370.1:0-1728 GCA_964608245.1 uncultured Micromonosporaceae bacterium | reverse complement strand
AGTGGCGTGCGTCCAGACCGTGCTCGGCGAACTTCTCCCACACCGCGCGGACGGCGTTGGTGGAGGTGAAGATCACCCACGCGTACCTGCCGTCGACCAGGCCCTTGACCGCCCGTTCCATCTGCGCCGGGGTGCGCGGGGGTTCGACCGCGATGGTCGGCACCTCGGTCGGGATCGCCCCGTACTTGCGCAGCCGGGCGCTCATCGCCCCCGCCTGCTCCTTGGTGCGCGGCACCAGCACCTTCCACCCGTACAGCGGCCGGCTCTCCCACCAGCCCAGGGTCTGGCGGGACGTCACCACGGAGCCCACCACCACGACCACCCGGCCGCTGAAGCCGAGCGCCGCGGCGACGACGTTGTCGACCGTCGAGGTGATGGTGTACTGGGTCTCGCCGGTGCCGTTCCCGGTCACGGCGACGGGGGTGTCACCGTCCAGCCCCGCCGCCAGCAGCCCGTCGCGGAGCTGGCCGAGGTCCCCCGCGTCGAGTGCCACGGCCACCGGTCCGTACGAGGCGGCCGCGGCGAGCGCGTCGTGGTTCAGGGTCGACGGGTCGTCCACCTCCACCACCGTGCGCAGGCCCGACAGCGGGATGCCGGCGTAGGTGGTGACACCGGTCGGCTCGCTGACGCCGGGCACGACCTCGAACCGGACCTCCGAGCGGGCGATCTCGCGCACCTCCGCCACCACCGAGTCATGGCTGAACGGGTCGCCGGCGACCAGGTGGACCACGGTGCCACCGGCACCGGCCGTCTCCACCAGCGTCTTCGCGACCTCCTCCGGCCCGCCCTCGACCGGCGCGAGGTCGGCCTGCGGCCGGGCCAGCGTGCGCACCTCGGCCAGCAGCGGCTCCGGGATCCGCCGGTCGTGGAAGATGTGCTCGGCGGTACCGATCGCGTCCATGGCCCGCCGGGTCAGCAGCCCGGGGTCTCCCGGGCCGGCACCGACGACGGCGACCAGGCCGGCAGGCTTACGGGTGGGGCTCATGTGTCGTTCTCCAGTATCGTCCGGGCGCCGGCGGTGAACAGGTCAACGGCGAGGTCGCGCCCGAGCTGCGCGGCGGCGGCTACGGTCTGCGGGCCGTCCGGCACGGGTGCGGTCCGGGAGCGGCGGAGCGTCCGGGAGCCGTCCGGGCTGATCACCGCACCGTGCAGCGTGACGACGCGTCCCCGCGGGCCGTAGCGGACCTCGGCGAGGCCGGCGACCGGCGCGCTGCATCCGGCCTCCAGGGTAGCCAGGAGCTGCCGCTCGGCGGCAACCGCGACGCGGCTGTCCGGGTGGTCGAGCACGGCGACGGCGTCGACGGTGTCCCCGTCGTCGTCCCGGCACTCCACCGCCAGCGCGCCCTGCGCCGGCGCCGGGAGCATCACGGCCGGGTCCAGCCGCTCGGTGATCTCGTCCGTGCGGTCGAGCCGGACCAGTCCGGCACACGCCACCACCACCGCGTCCAGCTCGCCGGCGGCCACCGTGCGCCGCCGCGTGTCGACGTTGCCGCGCAGCCCCCCCCCCACCCGGTCGGGGCGGTGGGCGCGCAGCTGGGCGGCGCGACGGGGGGAACCGGTGCCGACCCGGGCGCCCGGCGGCAGCTGGGCCAGGGTGAGGCGGTCGCGGGCCACCAGCGCGTCACCGGGGTCGGTGCGGGCCGGCACCGCCGCGACCACGAGCCCGTCGACCGGCGCCGTGGGCAGGTCCTTGTACGAGTGGACCGCGAAGTCGATCTCCTTGGCGGC
>CAZSNW010000369.1:0-1730 GCA_964608245.1 uncultured Micromonosporaceae bacterium | reverse complement strand
TCACCACCACCGTGCCGCCGGTCATGTACTCGCAGCCGTGGTCGCCGATGCCCTCCACCACGGCCACCGCGCCCGAGTTGCGGACGGCGAAGCGCTCCCCCACCCGGCCGCGGCAGAACAGGGTGCCGGCGGTGGCGCCGTACAGCAGGGCGTTGCCGGCGATCACCTGGTCCTCGGCGGCGACCGGGGACCGCGGGTCGGGGCGCAGGATCAGCCGGCCGCCGGACAGCCCCTTGCCGACGTAGTCGTTGGCCTCCCCCACCAGCCGCAGGGTCATCCCGGGCACGGCGAACGCGCCGAACGACTGCCCGGCGGAGCCGGTGAAGGTGACGTCGACCGTGCCCTCGGGCAGACCGTCCCCACCGTGGCGGCGGGTGATCTCACCGGCGAGCATGGCGCCGACGCTGCGGTCGGCGTTGCGGACCGTCCGCTCCAGCCGCACCGGGGTGCGGTCGACCAGCGCCGCCTGCGCCGCGGCGATGAGCTCGCGGTCCAGCGCCCGGTCCAGGTGGTGCTCCTGCCCGCGGGTGCGGCGCCGGGCCGTCCCCTCCGGCAGCGGCGGTGCGTGCAGCAGCGGGGAGAGGTCCAGCCGGTGAGCCTTCCAGTGCTCGGCCGGGACCGGCTCCAGCAGGTCCACCCGGCCGACCGCCTCGTCGACGCTGCGCAGCCCGAGCGAGGCGAGCAGCTCGCGTACCTGCTCGGCCAGGAACCAGAAGAACTGCTCCACCAGCTCCGCGGTACCGGTGTACCGGCGGCGCAGCACCGGATTCTGGGTGGCGATGCCGACCGGGCAGGTGTCCAGGTGGCAGACCCGCATCATCACGCAGCCGGCGACGATCAGCGGCACGGTGGCGAACCCGTACTCCTCGGCGCCCAGCAGCGCCGCCACCACCACGTCCCGGCCGGTCCGCAGCTGACCGTCCACCTGCAGCGTCACCCGGTCCCGCAGGCCGTTGGCGAGCAGCGCCTGCTGGGTCTCGGCCAGGCCGATCTCCCACGGCGTACCCGCGTGCTTGATGGACCCCAGCGGCGCCGCCCCGGTGCCGCCGTCGTGCCCGGAGATGAGGATCACGTCGGCCTTGAGCTTGGCGACCCCGGTGGCGACCGTGCCCACCCCGGCCGAGGACACCAGCTTGACGTGGACCCGCGCGGACGGGTTGACGCACTTGAGGTCGTAGACCAGCTGCGCGAGGTCCTCGATGGAGTAGATGTCGTGGTGCGGCGGCGGGGAGATCAGCTCCACCCCGGGGGTGGCGTGCCGGGTCCGCGCGATCCACGGCCACACCTTGGTGCCGGGCAGCTGGCCGCCCTCCCCCGGCTTGGCGCCCTGCGCCATCTTGATCTGCAGGTCGGTGGCGTTGACCAGGTACTCGGTGGTGACCCCGAACCGGCCGGAGGCGACCTGCTTGACCGCCGAGCGCCGCAGCGGGTCGTACAACCGGTCGCGGTCCTCCCCGCCCTCGCCGCTGTTGGAGCGGCCGCCGATCCGGTTCATGGCGACGGCGAGGGTCTCGTGCGCCTCCGCGGAGAGGGAGCCGTCGGAGACCGCGCCGGTGCCGAACCGCTTGACGATCTCGCTGGCCGGCTCCACCTCGTCGACCGGCACCGGCGGCAGCACGCCGGTGCGCAGCCGCAGCAGGCCCCGCAGCGACCCGGTACGCGCGGCCAGCGCGTCCACCGCCTCGGTGTAGCGGCGGAAGATGTCGTACCGCTTGGCGCGGGTGGCGTGC
>CAZSNW010000368.1:0-1737 GCA_964608245.1 uncultured Micromonosporaceae bacterium | reverse complement strand
CGCCGGGGGTGTCACGTTCCTCAACCTGGAGGACGAGACCGGCATGGTCAACGTGGTCTGCTCGCCGGGGCTGTGGCAACGCCACCGGCGGGTGGCGCGCACCAGCCCGGCCCTGGTGGTACGCGGAATGCTGGAGTGCGCCGACGGGGTGGTGAGCCTGCGCGCCGACCGGCTCGACCCGCTGCCGGTCCCGGCCCGCACCACCTCGCGTGACTTCCGCTGAACCGGCGAAATGGCCACGGTGGCAGTGACAAGGAAACTTGACACCACGTGCTGTGTCAAGGACACTTGTCACGCACTGTCGGGACGCGCGACGGTGTCGCATCACCCCGGGGGGTGGGACGTGAAGAACGACGTGCGCCGGCTGCGCGAGGCCGCCGGGCTGACCCAGGCTGAGCTGGCCAGACACCTCGGTGTCTCGAGGCAGACCGTCAACTCGATCGAGACCGGCCGGTACGACCCGTCCCTGCCACTGGCCATCGCCATCGCGCGCTTCTTCCAGTCGACCGTCGAGGAGATCTTCCATGCGGAATAGGAGCCTGCCCACCGCTCGCCCCGGGTACGCCACCGCCGTCTGGCTTGGGATCGTCACCGTCGCCGCGGTGGTGGTCGGGCTGCTGCTGCGGGAACACGCCCCGGGCAACATGGGCAACGGTTTCCTGGTCGGTGCCCTGCTCGCGGTGGCGGGCACCGGCCTCGCGACGTGGCGGGCTACCACCCGGCCGGAGCATGCCACCACGTTCGAGCGCGCGTTCACCCGGACCGGGGACGAACGGGACGACGCCGTGCTGACCCGGGCCCTCGCCGTGCTTGGCGTGGCAGCCATGCCGCTGACCGGGGTCGCCGGGGTCGCCGTGGCACTCGGTGTCGACGCCGCAGCGGTGATGGCGCTGCTGTTCGGCGCGCAGCTGGTCGTCGCCACGGTCGCCTTCACGGTGATCAACCGCCGCAGCTGACGGCCACCGGTCGGCCACAGACAGAAGTCGTCGGATGACAACCTCCACACCCGATGGAGCGTCCCCTCATCCGAGGAACCTCCACTCACGACTCACCACGGGGGAGGCAGTCATGCGCATCCGACGATGCTTCGGAGCGGTCCTGTCGGCGGTCGTGCTGGTCGCCTCGTTCGGCCTCGTCACGCCCGCCGCCGCGGGTCCGGCCGGCGACGCTCCGTCCGCCGCGGTCCGCGCCGCCCTGTCCACGGCGAGCACCGTCACCCTGATCACCGGTGACCGGGTGTCGCTGCTCGGGACGGGCCAGGCGGTGATCCACCACCGGCCGGACCGCGAGCACGTCGCCTACCTCAGCCAGCGGATCGGCGACGACCTGTACGTCATTCCCACCGACGCGTTGCCGTTGCTGCAGTCCGGTCAGCTCGACTGGCGCCTGTTCAACGTGTCGCTGCTGGTGGAGTTCGGGTACCACCAGCGGCCGGACCTGCCGTTGATCGTGGTCGACGGCGGCGTACGCGCCGCCGCGGCGTCGCTGGCGACCGCCGACGGTGTCGAGGTGGTGCAGGACCTTCCGGCGATCGGTGGTTCGGCGGTCCGCGTGGACCGCTCGGCCCTCGACGCGTTCTGGGGCGACCTCGTCGGCCGGTCGGCGGGGATCGCCGCAGCCGGGGCGTCGAAGGTGTGGCTGGACGGTCTGCGGCGGCCGTTGCTCGAGGAGAGCGTGCCGCAGGTCGGCGCCCCGCAGGCCTGGGCCGCCGGCCTGGACGGGAGCGGCGTGACGGTG
>CAZSNW010000367.1:0-1782 GCA_964608245.1 uncultured Micromonosporaceae bacterium | reverse complement strand
GCGTCAAGTCCCTGATGCGGGCCCGAGGCCTCGTCGACGTACTGATCCCTCGTGGTGGTGCCGGACTGATCCGCTCGGTGGTGGAGGAGTCGACGGTGCCGGTGATCGAGACCGGGGTGGGCAACTGCCACGTCTACGTGGACGCCGCCGCCGACCTGGACGCCGCCGAGCGGATCGTGCTCAACGCGAAGACGTCGCGGCCGTCGGTGTGCAACGCGGCCGAGACCCTGCTGGTGCACGCCGACGTCGCCGACGCGTTCCTGCCCCGGATCCTCGCGGCGCTCCACGCCGCCGGGGTGACGGTGCACGGCGACGAGCGGGTGCGGGCGTACTCCGACGCGGTCGTGCCGGCCACCGAGGAGGACTTCGCCACCGAGTACCTGTCGCTGGACATCGCCGTCGCGGTGGTGGACTCGCTCGACGAGGCGGTCGCCCACATCGCCCGGTACGGCAGCGGCCACTCGGAGGCGATCGTCACCGACTCGGCGGCCGCCGCCCAGGCGTTCACCGCCCGGGTCGACGCGGCCGCCGTGCTGGTCAACGCCTCCACCCGGTTCGTGGACGGCGGCGAGTTCGGCTTCGGCGCGGAGATCGGCATCTCCACCCAGAAGCTGCACGCCCGCGGGCCGATGGCGCTGCCGGAGCTCACCACCACCAAGTTCGTGGTGACCGGCGCCGGCCACGTGCGCTGACCGGCGCCGGACCGGTCACGTCGCGTACCGGGACGCGGCGACCACCCGGTACGCGACGTCGTCGGCTCAGTACGACGGCAGCGACGGGTCGACCTGGGCCACCCAGGCGACCACCCCGCCCTGCACGTGCACCGCGTCGGAGAACCCGGCGTTCTTCAGCGTGGCCAGCGCCTCGGCCGACCGGACACCACTCTTGCAGTAGAGCACCAGCTGCCGGTCCTGCGGCAACTCGGCGAGCGCCTCGCCGGAGACGATGCGCCCCTTGGGGATCAGCACGCTGCCCGGGATGCGCACGATCTCGTACTCGGCCGGCTCCCGCACGTCGACGAGCAGGAAGTCCTTGCCGGCGTCCATCCACTCCTTGAGCTCCAGCGGGGTGATGGTGGAGCCCTGGGTGGCGCGCTGCGCCTCGTCGGAGACCATGCCGCAGAAGTCCTCGTAGTCGTCCAGCAGGGTGGTCTGGGTGGCGTTCGGCCCGCACAGGACGCACGCGGGGTCCTTGCGCACCGTGACGGTCCGGTAGGTCATCTCCAGCGCGTCGTAGACCAGCAGCCGGCCGACCAGCGGCTCGCCGATCCCCGTGATCAGCTTCACCGCCTCGGTGACCTGGATGGAGCCGATCGACGCGCACAGGACACCGAGCACGCCGCCCTCGGCGCAGGAGGGCACCATGCCCGGCGGGGGCGGCTCCGGGTACAGGCACCGGTAGCAGGGCCCGTGCTCGGCCCAGAACACCGACGCCTGCCCGTCGAACCGGTAGATCGACCCCCACACGTACGGCTTGCCGAGCAGCACCGCCGCGTCGTTGACCAGGTCCCGGGTGGCGAAGTTGTCGGTGCCGTCCACGATCAGGTCGTAGCCGGAGAAGATCTCGAAGATGTTGTCCCGGTCCAGCGCGGTGCGGTGCGCCACCACGTTGACGTAGGGGTTGATCTCGCGTACCCGGGCGGCGGCCGACTCGACCTTGGGCCGGCCGATGTCGGACTGCCCGTGGATCACCTGGCGCTGCAGGTTGGACTCGTCCACGGTGTCGAAGTCGACCACCCCGAGCGTGCCCACCCCGGCCGCGGCGAGGTACATCAGGGCCGGG
>CAZSNW010000366.1:0-1788 GCA_964608245.1 uncultured Micromonosporaceae bacterium | reverse complement strand
CCCCGGCGCCGATCACCACCACCTTGGCCGCGTACACCCCGGAGACGCCGCCCATGAGCACGCCCCGGCCGCCGCCGCTGCGCATCAGGTGGTACGCGCCCACCTGCGGGGCGAGCCGGCCGGCCACCTCGCTCATCGGCGCGAGCAGCGGCAGCGTCCCGTCCGGGGCGGTCACCGTCTCGTACGCGATGCCCGTGACCTTGCGGGACAGCAGCGCCTCGGTGCACTCCCGGGAGGCGGCCAGGTGCAGGTAGGTGAACAGGATCTGGCCCTCCCGCATGAGGTGGTACTCGTCGGGCACCGGCTCCTTGACCTTGAGCACCAGGTCGGCGGTCCCCCACACCTCCTCGGCGCTGTCGGCCACCCGGGCGCCGGCCGCCACGTAGTCGGCGTCCGGGATGGAGGATCCGACACCTGCCCCGGTCTCCACCACCACCTCGTGTCCCGCCCGGACGAGTTCGTTGACCCCCGCCGGGGTGATCGCCACCCGGTACTCGTGGTTCTTGACCTCGCGCGGTACGCCGACCTTCACGGACGCCATGTCACTTCTCCTCCCCGCCCGGCTCCGTTGCCGGGCGCCCACCGTCACACCGGGATCGCCGGTTCGCGTCCGTACCACTGTACGGAACCTCGTGCTGCCGCACGTCAGGCGTGGGGTGGGCCGCCGGCGCCCGGGCCCGGGACCCGGACGCCGGCGGGTCGGGTCGGTTACGTGAGGTTGCCGACCGGCAACCGGTCGGCTTCGGCGTGCTGCACGGCGGCGCGCACGAACGCCACGAACAGCGGGTGCGGCCGGGTGGGGCGGCTGCGCAGCTCCGGGTGGGCCTGGGTGGCCACGTAGAACGGGTGCAGGTCGCGGTCGAGCTCCACGAACTCCACCAGGCTGCCGTCGGGTGAGGTGCCGCTGATCCGCAGACCGACCTTGGCCAGTTGGTCCCGGTAGCCGTTGTTGACCTCGTAGCGGTGCCGGTGCCGCTCCCGGACACTGGTGGTGCCGTACGCCTCGGCCACCAACGACCCGGGCACCAGCTCCGCCGGCCAGGACCCCAGCCGCATGGTGCCGCCCAGGTCCCCGTCGCCGGCGACGATCGACTGCTGGTCGGCCATGGTGTCGATCACCGGGTGCGGGGTGTTAGGGGCGAACTCGGTGGAGTTGGCGCCCTCGAGCCCGGCCAGGTGCCTGGCCACGTCGATCACCATGCACTGCAGGCCCAGGCACAGCCCCAGCGTCGGGATGCCGTGCTCGCGGGCGTACCGGGCCGCGCCGATCTTGCCCTCGATGCCGCGGACCCCGAAGCCGCCGGGGATGACCACCCCGTCGACGCCCTTGAGCGCGGCGGCCGCACCCTCCGGGGTCTCGCAGGCGTCGCTGGGGACCCACCGCAGGTCGACCCGGGCGTAGTGGGCGAACCCACCGGCGCGGATCGCCTAGGACACCGACAGGTCCGCGGCGGGCAGGCCGCCGTACTTGCCCACCAGCGCCACGGTGGCGTGGTGCTTGGGCCGGTGCACCCGGTCGAGCAGGTCGTCCCAGGCGGTCCAGTCCACGTCGCGGAACGACAGCCCCAGCCGCCGGACCACGTAGGCGTCGAGCCCGGCGGCGTGCAGCACCTTGGGGATGTCGTAGATGCTGGGCGCGTCCGGGGCCGCCACCACACCGTCGCGCTCGACGTCGGTGTACAGCGACAGCTTCTCCAGCAGCCGGTCGGGGATGGGGCGGTCCGAGCGGCAGACGATCGCGTCCGGCTGGATACCGATGTTACGCAGTACCGCCACCGAGTGCTGGGT
>CAZSNW010000365.1:0-1795 GCA_964608245.1 uncultured Micromonosporaceae bacterium | reverse complement strand
GGGTCAGCCCGGTGGCGGGGGCGGGCACGTGGGCGTCGACGAACGCCGGGGTGACCAGCGCTCCGGCCAGGTCGACGATCCGGTCGGCGGACGGCGCGTCCCGGTCCTCACCCACCCAGGCGACGCGTGCGCCGTCGACCAGCAGCGCGGTGGCGTTCGGGTCGGCAGGGGTGTGGATGCGCCCGCCGCGGTAGAGGACGGTGGCGTCGTGTGCGGTCGGCATGGTGGTCAGTCTGCCGAAACCCGCGCCGCCAGGAGGCCCCGGAGCCCGGAGTCGTGGCGGACGAGGTCCAACGCGAAGTCGGCGTGCCCGGGCAGGTAGCCGTTGCCGATCAGCATGGTGACGTCGGCGGCGAGCCCTTCGGCGCCGAGCGCGGCGGCGGTGAACGAGGTGGCCATCGAGAAGAAGACCACCGTGCCGCCGTCCGCGGTGGCCAGCACCGCGCCGTGCTCGCAGCCGGGCACGTCCACGCACACCACGGTGACGTCGGCGCCCCGGCCGTCCAGCGCCCCGGTGACCGCGTCGGCGAGCGCCAGCGGGTCGCGCGCGTCCACGGTGACCACCACGTCGCAGATCCCGGCGGCCACCAGCCGGTCGTGCTCCTCGCGGGTGGGCACCACCCCGACGGTGCGGGTGGCGCCGGCGCGGCGGGCGGCGACCAGGGACAGGGAACCGCTCTTGCCGGCCCCGCCGAGCACGGCCACGGTGGTGCCGGCGCCGTCCTTCCGGCGCTGCCGGACGACCCGGTCGGTGAGCGCCGGCGCGCCGCACACGTCGAGCACGGCCAGGCAGAGCGGCGCGGGCAGGTCGTCGGGCAGCACCGCCGCCACCGAGCGGGCGAACAGGATGGCGTGGCCGCGGCAGGGCACCTGCGGGCTGCGGGCGTCCCAGTCGACCAGTCCGTCGGTGACCGCCAGCGGGGTGAGGGTCAGCGAGACGAGGGTGGCGATCCGGTCGCCGGGGCGCAGCCCCAGCGGGGAGGCGGGTCCGACCTCGTCGACGGTGCCGATCAGCATCCCCCCGGAGCCGGTGACCGGGTTGTGCATCTTCCCCCGGTCCTCGATGATCTCCAGCACCGCGCGGCGGATCGCCGCCGGGTCGCCGCCGTGGGCCTCGGTGAGCTGCCGGAAGCTGGCCGCGTCCAGGTTGAGGCGCTCGACGGCCACGCGTACCTCGTCGTCGCGGATCTCGGGCCGGTTGTCCAGGCGGTGGGCCGCCTGCGGCAGCACCCCGGGCGGATCCAGCACCCGGTGCACGCCGACGGACGATCGCATACCCAACCGCCTCCTTGCCCGAAATATCTTCGGGCCGGTAGCTTACAGAAGAAAGATACTTCGCCTCAAGGCCGTCTTCGCGGGAGGTGTGCGGTGGACCAGCCATTCCGCTACCGTCGGCGGACGCTGGTGGAGCCGGACTGGCGCCGGTTCCCCGGCTGGCGTGACGTGACACCTGAGGAGTGGTCCTCGGCCCAGTGGCAGCGCGCCCACTGCGTGAAGAACGCGGCCCAGCTGCGCGCCGTGCTCGGGGACCTGGTCTCCGACCGGTTCTACGAGGACCTGCTCGCCGACCAGGCGACCAACGCCACCATGTCCATGCTGGTGCCGCCGCAGATGCTCAACACGATGGTCCCGCACGCGGCGCCGGACACCGACTCCTTCTACGCCGACCCGGTCCGCCGGTACATGATCCCGGTCGCCTCCGACCGGCGGGCCGACTGGCCAAGCCACCCGTACGCCACCCGGGACTCGCTGCACGAGCACGACATGTGGGTGGCCGAAGGGCTCACCCACCGCT
>CAZSNW010000364.1:0-1800 GCA_964608245.1 uncultured Micromonosporaceae bacterium | reverse complement strand
GACGGCCGCCGGGCGACGGTCGTCCCGGGCTCCCGTCGTCCGGGTGCGGCCCCCGTCGGGCTCGGGCGCCTCCGTCGGCGACCCGTCACGCGGGCGGGGCCACGGTCGCGCCGAGCTCCCCGTCGGCCAGCCGGATCCGCAGCCGGTCCCCGGCCGCCACGTCACCCGGCTCCCGGACCACCCGGCCGTCGTCGCGCTGCACCACCGCGTACCCGCGGCGCAGGGTGGCCTGCGGGGACAGCGCGCGTACCCGCGCCAGGGTGTGCTGCAGCTCGGCGGCGGCCACGTCCAACCGGTGCCGCAGGCAGCGCCGGGCCCGGTCGACGAGCGCCACCACCTCGGCCGCCCGGGTCTCCACCATCACCTGGGGCCGGGCGAGCACCGGGCGGCTGCGCAGCGCGTCCAGCCGGTGCTGCTCGCGGTCCAGCAGCCCGGTGACCGCCCGCCGCAGCCGCAGCCGGGCCTGGGTGATCAGCCGTCGCTCCTCGACCAGGTCCGGCACCACCCGCTTGGCCGCGTCCGTGGGGGTGGACGCGCGTACGTCGGCGACCAGGTCCACCAGCGGGACGTCGCTCTCGTGCCCGATCGCGGTGACCACCGGCGTGCGGCAGGCCGCCACCGCCCGGCACAGCGCCTCGTCGGAGAAGGGCAGCAGGTCCTCCACGCTGCCGCCGCCCCGGGCGACGACGATCACGTCGACGGTCGGGTCCTCGTCCAACAGCCGCAGCGCGGCGATGATCTGCGGCACCGCGTCCGGGCCCTGGACCGGGGTGTTGACCACCCGGTAGGCCACCGCAGGCCAGCGTCGCCGCATGTTGGTGACGACGTCCCGCTCGGCGGCGCTCGCCCGCCCGGTGATGAGCCCCACCCGGCGGGGCAGGAAGGGGAGGGGTCGCTTGCGGGCCGGGTCGAACAGCCCTTCGGCCTGCAGCAGCCGACGGACCTGCTCCAGCCGGGCGAGCAGATCGCCGATGCCGACCCGGCGGATCTCGTCGGCCCGCAGCGACAGGGTGCCGCGGGCGGGGTAGAAGTCCGGCCGGGCGTGCACCACCACCCGGGCGCCCTCGGTCAGCTCCGGGGCCACCCGGTCGACGACGTCCCGGCTGGCGGTCACCGTCAGGCTGAGGTCGGCGGCCGGGTCGCGCAGGGTGATGAACACCGTGCTGGTGCCCGGGCGGCGCGACAGCTGCGCCACCTGACCGTCGACCCACACCCAGCCGAGCCGGCGGATCCACTCGCCCAGCCGCTGGCTGACCACCCGTACCGGCCAGGGCTGCTCGGGCGTACTCGGTGGAGTGGCCTCACCCACGCGCCCACCCTACCGGCGCCCATGCGTGACAACTGCGGCGAAGTTGCCGCCGAACGGCGGCCTTGCGTGACAACTGCGGCGAAGTTGCCGCCCAGCGGCGGCCTTGCGTGACAACTGCGGCGAAGTTGTCGCAGAAGGGGGTCCCGTAGGATGGGCTGGTGACCGACGCGTCGACTCGCCCCACCGGCAAGCGGGTGCTGCTCGCCTCGCCGCGTGGCTACTGCGCAGGCGTGGACCGGGCGGTGCAGACCGTGGAGCAGGCGCTGGAGCTCTGCGGGCCGCCGGTCTACGTCCGCAAGCAGATCGTGCACAACCGCCACGTCGTGAGCACGCTCGAGGCGCGCGGCGCGGTGTTCGTGGAGGAGACCGACGAGGTGCCCGAGGGCGCCATCGTGATCTTCTCCGCCCACGGGGTGGCGCCGGAGGTGCACGAGCAGGCCCGGCGCCGCAACCTGCGGGTGATCGACGCGACCTGCCCTCTGGTGACGAAG
>CAZSNW010000363.1:0-1813 GCA_964608245.1 uncultured Micromonosporaceae bacterium | reverse complement strand
TTCCGGCAGTCCGTACTCGGTGCGAGCGGATCACTGTGCTGCTCGCCGTGGTAGTCCGGGTTGCCGGTGCACTGGTTGGTCAGCACCACGAACTTCACGTGGGTCGCGGTCGTCCTCGGCAGCTCGAACGCCCGCAGCACCAGGTCCGGCGACGACGGCCGGGGGTTGGGCGCCGGGAAGGCGTCCGCGCTGCTGCGCAGGATCCGCTTCCAGCCAGCCTCGATCCCGGCGGCACACGTGGGGTTCGCCGGGTCGGCGCCCGCCGTGCAGGCGTACAGCTCGAACTGCCGCAGGGCGGTGAAGCGGTTCTGGTTCGGCAGCAGCATCGCGCTCGCCTGCGCCCGGTTGATCTGCCGCAGGCCGCCGAGCGAGATCGTCACCTGCGTGCCCTCCACCGGCTTGGACTGCACGGCCGCCACCGTGCCCGTGGCCGGCAGGCCGGCCTTGATGGCGTCGCCGTTGTCGAGCGAGACCATCACCGACGGGATCTCGATCGTCGGGTCGGCGCCGCCCATGGTGATGGGGTCACCGGGCACGTTGTTGGCGACGATGACCGCCACCGCGCCCGCCGCCTGGGCGTTGGCCACCTTCTGGGTGAACGGGCACTCGCCGCGGTCGACCAGCGCGATCGCCCCGGCCGGGAACCCGACCAGCGGCTCGCAGCCGAGCGTCGGCTCGGCGCTGCCGTCGTCGACGAGCACGATCTGGCCGGAGAACCCGTCGCCCGGGTCGGGGCCGAAGTCCGCGCCCGAGGCGCCGTACGTCCCGGCCGCCGGCGACGGCGGGTCGACGACCACCACGTTGGGCAGGCTGGCCGCGCTGCCCCAGTTGGTGGCCTCGGTGTCGTCGATGAGGTCGGCGTGGCGCTGCCCGTCACCGGAGGCGGTGGCGCCCTGCGACACCGACGCGACGTTGGTCGGGAAGTGGATGGTGATCGTACGGTCCTCACCGGGCTTGAGGTTCTTCACGAGGAACCGCACGTGGCCGTACCCGTCGGCGCGGGCCACGAAGTTGTAGCCGTCCGGGTCGGGCACGAACCGCACCACCGACCCGATCGGCGTGACCCGGGCCTCGTAGTTGCCCACGTAGATCTCGGCGTCGACCGGTGTACCGTCCTCGGCCGCGACCGTCACGAACCGGAGGGTGGCCTCCTCGTGCAGCGGCGACTCGAAGCTCGGCACCGGGTCGGTGTCCGCCGGACCGTTCACGCTGGCGTGCTCGCCGAAGCCGCGGCGGGCGAAGCCGAGCCACAGCAGGTCCTGGTTGGCGCCGCCGAACCGGAGCATGTCCGCGGCGAAGTACGCGTCGCGGGCGTCCAGCATGGTCGGCGCGGTCGGCATGAGCAGCATCGCGTCGAACACGGTCTGGATCCACCGCCGGTTGCCCGGGCACTCGTCGACCGGCAGCAGGCCGTCGGCGCACTGCCGCTGGTGCGCCGTGCCCTGGCTCGGGTACCGCTCCAGGTACAGCGAGCGCAGGTCGTGGTTGACAGCACTCCAGATCTGGCTGTCGGCGTGCACCTGCGGGCCGGTGATGTCGTACCCCATCGAACCGAAGTTCAGCGTGCCGACGTGGACGTCCCTGCCCGGCTGCGGGAACTCACCGGCGGACGGGAAGGACATGTTGTAGTTGCGGATACCGCGGACCGGGTGGCCGGTCACGTACGCGCCGACGGTCCACGGGTCGGCCGGGCCGGTCAGCAGACGGTACTCGTTGAGGTACTCGGTCGCGATGAAGTCCGACCAGCTCTCCCCCATGGCGCCGGCGTGGAAGCCGGACCGGTTGCCGCCCTTGCCGATCAGGCGGTTCTCGA
>CAZSNW010000362.1:0-1818 GCA_964608245.1 uncultured Micromonosporaceae bacterium | reverse complement strand
GCGCGATCATCAAGGTGCACACCGACCGGGTGATCGAGATCGAGGGCGTCCCCCGGTTGGTGGGGTACCGGCACCGGCCGATCCCCGACCGGATCGAGGCGGCGAGCTGGGCGGCGGCGGCGCTGGCCACCCGCGGGGACGTCACCGTGCGGGGCGCCCGGCAGGCCGACATGATGACGTTCCTCAACGTCTACCGGTCGGTCGGCGGCGCGTACGAGATCGACGACTCCCCCGACGGCGGCATCCGGTTCTGGCACCCGGGCGGGGAGCTGAAGGCGGTGGCGTTGGAGACCGACGTCCACCCCGGGTTCATGACCGACTGGCAGCAGCCGCTGGTGGTGGCGCTCACCCAGGCGCACGGGCTGTCGATCGTGCACGAGACCGTGTACGAGAACCGGCTGGGCTACACCCGTGAGCTCAACCAGATGGGGGCGACCATCCAGGTCTACCGCAACTGCCTGGGCGGCACCCCGTGCCGGTTCGGTCGCCGCAACTTCACCCACTCCGCGGTGATCGCCGGCCCGAGCAAGCTGCACGGTTCGGACCTGACCATCCCGGACCTGCGCGCCGGGTTCAGCCACGTGATCGCGGCGCTGGCCGCCGAGGGCACCTCCCGGGTGTTCGGCGTCGACCTGATCTACCGGGGGTACGAGGACTTCGAGTCCAAGCTCGCGGCCCTCGGGGCGCGGTTCGAACGCTGACGTTCGCCGACCGCGGATCCGGGCGGAGCGCTGATCGCCGCCTGAGGGGGCCTCGGCTACCCTGGCCACGTGCGACGCAGACCTGCCGACCTGGCTGACGGGAAGACCGCCGACGAGCCGCGCGCCGACCGGGCGTCCGACGGGCCCGCACCGGCCGGTGACAGCGCCGAGGCGGTGCAGCCGCCACGTCGCAAGGGCTACACCCCGAGCAAGCGGGAACGCGGCATCACCACGCCCAAGCGACCTCGGGGTCCGGTCCGGCGTACGCCGGAGGCCCTGCAGCAGCGGATGAAGCGGCTCCGCGGGCTGAGCAAGGAGGAGCGGCGCAAGCTGCGCGAGGAGCGGCGCCGGGCGCGGCAGGAGGTCATCGAGGGGATGAAGCGGGGCGACCCCCGCTACCTGGCGCCGCGGGACCGGGGGCCGGAGCGGGCGCTGGTCCGTGACATCGTCGACTCCCGACCGAGCATCGCCGGCCTGTTCCTCGTGGCGGCGTTACTGGTCGTGTTGCTGTCCTCCACCCAGGTCCCGCTGTTCATCGCCGCGGCCAACGCGCTGTTCATCACCCTGGCGCTCGGGCTCATCGTCGAGTTGGTGATCATCTACCGCCGGATCAAGCGACTGGTCCGTGAGCGGTTCCCCGACTCCGGCATGCGCATGATCAGCCTGTTCACCTACGCGCTCCTCCGGGCGTTCCAGCTCCGCCGGACCCGGATCCCGCAGCCCCGGGTGCAGCGGGGCGACCCGGTCTGACCGCAGTCGGCGCGTCGTCCGCCGGCCGGGTGGCCGGCGGGACCGGTCGGTCCGTGTAGAGCCGGGAGACGACCTCCTCGATGCTCGGCTCCACCACCGACACGTCCCGCAGCGACCCGACCCGGGCGAGTTCGGCGACCAGCGCGCCGGCAGTGCCCCTCCTCCAGCGCGAAGGTGAGCCGGTGCCCGTCGGCCTCGCTGGCGACCAGCCGCACCCCGGGCAGCGTCACCGGCCGGGTCAACGGCTCGGTGAGTTCCGCCACCACCGTCCGGGTCGACCCGTAGCGGCGGCGCAGCGACTCCAGCGAGCCGTCGTGCACCACCCGGCCGTGGTCGATCACCACCAGTCGGCGGGCCAGCCGGTCGA
>CAZSNW010000361.1:0-1835 GCA_964608245.1 uncultured Micromonosporaceae bacterium | reverse complement strand
CCGGTCACCGCTCAGCCGCGACGTTCAGCTCGGGCGGGTGCTCAGCAGCCCTGGTACGGGCGGGTGCTCAGCAGCACTGGTAGTAGACACCCTTGCAGGGGTCGTATGAGCCGGTCAACGCCGAGCACATGTTGCCCAGGCTCCCCGGCATGGTGCCGCCACCACCGCCGGTCGCGGTGATCTCCTGGACGGTGAAGCCCTCGTCGAACAGCGGGCCGGCCGGGCCGTCCAGCTCGCCGTCCCGCCACCCGGCGATGATCTCCTCGATCGTCCGCTCCATCGTCACAGCGGCCATCTCTTCTCCTTCCGTATGACCCATCGACCATCCGACGACCGACGATCCCGCATCGGCCGTACGGTCGAGGGCGATTCATGTTCCACTATGGTCCCCCAACCGAATGGACGGTCACGGATCTCGACTGGACCGTGGATGACGACATGACCCCACGTGGCGGTCGGACGGTCGTCAGGCGGTGGGATCGACGACGCGCGCCAAGAAGTACCGCATTCCCGTGGCTCGGTGCCGGACCACCAGCACGAACGGACGGTCCACGTGGAACGGCAGCGGGGCGGACGGGTCGAACCCGACGGCCCGCATCACCATGGCGGTGGCCGCCGCACCCTCGAACCCCTGCTCGTCGACGCGCAGCACCGTCTTGTGCACCACCTGCTCGACCCACACCCGCTCGGTGTCGGTGAGCCCGGAGAAGTCGGCCGCCTCCGGGTCGAACGCCGCCTGTATCCCGAGCGCCGCCAGCCGGCCGGTGAGCTCCGCGCCCGCCTCCACCCGGAACCGCGGCACCGCGAGATCCAGCTTGACCGGTGACAACGCGCCGTGCAGGGCGGTCAGCACCTCGGCCGACAGCCGACCCAGCGCCTCCGGCGCAAGGTCGTCCGGCAGCAACACGTCCACCACCACGTCCCCGGCGGTGGGCAGCGAGACCATCCGCCAGCCGCCCACCGCCGCGTACATGAACGTCTCCCGCAGGTGCATCGTCGGCACCTCCCGCCGCCCGGCCGGGGTGGTGAACAGCGCCGGCGTGGTGGCGTGCTCCGGGAACGGCACGAGCCAGGCGACCTTGAGGTAGAGCGCGTTGACGATCACCGCCGCCGTCTCGCGGTGGATCGTGCCGGGTGCCAGCAGGTCGCGGATGAGGCCGCGGGTGGTGTCGGCGACGTCCCCGTTGATCCGCACCCGGGCACCGTCCGGGTCGCCGACGAAGTCGGCGACGCGTACCCGCCCGCCCGGCCAACCGGCGAGCTGCTGCGTGTACTCCGGCCGCACGTGCCAGCCGGTGCGAAGCCACAAGGTGTTCGCCACCGCGGCCTCGGCCTCCGCCGGGGTGGCCGCCTCCACCAGGTGCCTCCCGAGCGTCTCCAGGTCGCCGCCGGGCGCGAGCGCGGCGACGAGCTCGTCGCGAGTGCGGCCGCGGGCTCCGGCCGCCGCCACGCCGAGCGCGGAGGCGACCGAGTACGGCGACCACGGCACGTTGCCGTCGACCGGCAGCCGGTGGTGCAGGGCGAGCGCGAAGTCCAGGTGCGGCCGGTACATGGCCGCCAGCCTACGTGGACCGGACTACGGCGCGCCCTCCGCAACGCGACAACTGCGGCGAAGTTGTCGTCCAACGGCGGCCGTACGCGACAACGTCGCCGCAGTTGTCGCGGGAGGTCGCGGGGAAGGGGTCAGCGGCGGGTGCCCTGCCAGCGCACCAGCAGCGAGTGCTCCACGCCGATGGCGTCGAGAACCTTGCCGGCCACGAAGTCGATGAGCTGCCGGGCGGTCGCGTCCGCCCCGGCCCCGTAGAAGCCGGGGCTGGCCGGCAGTACGACCGCCC
>CAZSNW010000360.1:0-1835 GCA_964608245.1 uncultured Micromonosporaceae bacterium | reverse complement strand
TGTTGCCCTTGATCTGGTAGAAGAGCTCCTCGTACGGGTCGACGTGGAAGTCGGTCCGCGAGTTGGGGCCGCCGACCACCATGACGATGAAGTCCTCGCTGGCCGGGAACACCTCCCGGTTGCCCACCGGCGGTTTGAGCAGGTGCTTGTTCTCCTCGATCCACTGCATGAAGTTGAACGGTGCCGCCAGTTCGGTCATCGGTCTCTCCTCTCCCGGTCCCTGGGGATGTGCGCCACGCACGCGATCTCGACGAGCAGGTGCGGGTGCGGGAGCTGGTGGAAGGCGACGGTCGTGCGCGCGGGGC
The DNA here is from genome assembly GCA_964608245.1 of uncultured Micromonosporaceae bacterium. GTDB lineage: Bacteria > Actinomycetota > Actinomycetes > Mycobacteriales > Micromonosporaceae > Natronosporangium. The sequence continues at coordinate 1,530 of CAZSNW010000360.1, read as the reverse complement.
CGGTCTCGTCGAAGAACTCCGCCCAGACCTCGTTGTAGCCGCCGAAGTCGTTCATGTTCACCAGGTAGGTGGTCACCTGCACCAGGTCGGACAGGTCGGCGCCCACCCGACGGAGCAGCGAGCGGATGTTGAGGATCACCTCGCGGGTCTGCACCCGGATGTCCAGGTCGGTGGTGCCGAACTCGTCGACCGAGGCGCCGGCGATGGTGTTGTCCGGCCGGCGCGCCGAGGTGCCGGAGACGAACACCAGACCGCCGGCCACCTTGACGTGCGGGAACCGGCCGCGGGGAGTGGCGTGGCCGGCGACCACGTGCGCCCCGCCACCGGGTGCCGGTCGGGTGTCCGGCGCCCCGCCCGCATCCTGCGCCCCGTCGCGTACCTCGTCCATGCTCACGCCGCCCTTCCCGTCGCCGTCTGTGGCCGCTCCCCGGCCACCGCGGACAAGGTGGCGGTGCCCAGGTCCTCCACCGCCGCCCGGACGGTGACCCCGGCCCGCAGGCGCACCGGCTCGGTCGCCGCGCCGGCCAGGAACACCCACCCCTCCTGCGGGGTCAGCCCGGCGGCCCCGGCCATCGCCAGACCGGTGGCCAGTGACCGTCGCGGGTCGCCCAGGATCGCCGCGGTGGATCCGGTCTCCACCACCTCGCCGTCCACCTCCAGCAGCACACCGAGATTCTCCGGATTAGACGGCAGCGGCCCCCACGGCCCGACCACGAACACCGCGGCCGAGGCGTTGTCCGCCACCACCTCCGGCAGGCTGGACCGGGGATCGGCGTAGCGGGAGTCGAGCACCTCCAGCGCGGCCGCGGCGGCCACCGGCCGGCCCCGACCGTCCAACCGGAACGCCACCTCCGGCTCCACCCACGGGTCGATCAGCCGGTCCACGCGCACCTCGCCGCCGTCGGGCACCCGCATGCCGCTGGTCAGCCGCCCCCACACCGGTTGGGACACCCCGAGCTGCGCCATCCGGACCCGGTTGGTCAGGCCCATCTTCAGACCGACCTGCCACTCGCCGGCCGACAGCCGCCGGGCCACCAGGATCCGCTGCACCTCGTACGCGGTGTCCAGGTTCAGCTCGCCGTCGTCGGTGAGCCCGGGCAGGGGGGTGCGCTCGACCGCCGCCCGGTGCAGCCGCTCCGCCAGCGCGTACAGGTCGGTCACCGACCGCACCTCCGTGCGGGTGCGGCCCGCCACCGGACGTCCTGCCGCGCGCCGGTGCCGGTCATTCCAGCTCCACGCAGACGTTGGTCAGTTCCGAGTAGAAGTCCAGCGAGAGGACCCCGCCCTCACGGCCGATCCCGGAGGCCTACACCCCGCCGAACGGGGTCCACAGATCCCGCAGGACCCAGGTGTTGACCCAGACCAGCCCGGCATCGAGCCGGGTGGCCGCCCGGTGGGCGCGCGCCACGTCCCGGGTCCACACGGTGGCCGCCAGCCCGTACGCGGTGCCGTTGGCCAGCGCGTACGCCTCCTCCTCGTCGTCGAACGGGGCGACGTGGCACACCGGGCCGAAGATCTCCTCCCGGTTGG
>CAZSNW010000359.1:0-1846 GCA_964608245.1 uncultured Micromonosporaceae bacterium | reverse complement strand
CGTGCCGCACACCAGCACGTACGCGCTGACCAACGTGACCCTGCCGTACGTGCTGGAGCTGGCCAACCTCGGCTGGCGGGAGGCGATGCGGCGTGACCGGTCGCTGGCGCTGGGCCTCAACACCCACGCCGGGCAGCTGGTCAACGAGGCGGTGGCGGCCGCGCACGGCATGGATTACGTCACCCTGGAGGAGGCGCTGAGCTGACCGTGCCACCCGCACCGGCACCGGCGCTGCAGCGGGTCGCCCGGCAGTACCTCGACCACCTCACCGTCGAGCGGGGGCTCGCGCCCAACACCCTGGCCTCCTACCGTCGGGACCTGGACCGCTACCTGGCGGCGCTGGCCGCCGCCGGGGTGACCGACCTGGCCCAGGTCACCACCGGGCACGTGCAGGCGCACCTGGCCGCGCTGCGCCGCGGCGGGCCGGACCACCGGCCGCTGTCCGCCTCCTCGGCGGCCCGCGCGGTCAGTGCGGTCCGCGGACTGCACCGGTTCGCCCACCGGGAGCGGCTGGCCCCGCACGACGTCGCGCGGGAGGTGGCGCCACCAGCGCCGCCGCGACGGCTCCCGCGGGCGCTGTCGGTGGAGGAGGTCGAGCGGCTGCTGGCGGCGGTGCGGCCCGGTGCCGACGCCTCCCCGCTGGCGCTGCGGGACGCGGCTCTGCTGGAGCTGCTGTACGGCACCGGGGCGCGGATCTCGGAGGCGGTCGGGCTCGACGTCGACGATTTGGACACCGGCGCCGGCACGGTGCGGCTGCACGGCAAGGGCGGGCGTACCCGGGTGGTGCCGGTCGGCCGGTACGCGGTCGCGGCCGTCGAGGCCTGGCTGGTGCGCGGCCGACCGGCGCTCGCCGCCCGGGGCCGCGGCATCCCGCGGCTGTTCCTCAACGGCCGCGGTGGCCCGCTGTCCCGGCAGGGGGCCTGGATGGTGCTCAAGCAGGCGGTGGAGCGGGCCGGGCTCGCCGACCCGGCCCGCCCGATCAGCCCCCACACGCTGCGTCACTCGTACGCGACCCACCTGCTGGAGGGAGGGGCAAACGTTCGGGTGGTTCAGGAGCTGTTGGGGCATGCCTCCGTCACGACCACCCAGGTCTACACGTTGGTCACGGTAGAGCGGCTGCGTGAGGTCTACGCCATGGCGCATCCACGGGCACGCTGACGCCCCCGGGCAGGGCACCGCACCCCGGCCGGCGGGCGCCGCCGGGCCCCGTGGACGGCCGGGTCGAGGCCCGCCGCGCGGGCGGTACCGGGCTTTGCACGGCACCGCCCGACACGCCGGTGCGGTGACCTGAAAGGATTTCGGCGGGTGGCGTACAGTCGGGCAAGGTACCGGCGTGGCAGGGCGCCACGCCCGAGGGGATCGTGGGCAGTGGCAGGCAGGAGCGACCAGACAGGCGGGCTGGCGGCGTCGCTGCGGGGCGACGCGGCCGGGCTCGACATCGGTGCTGAGCTGGGCCCGGCTGACCCCGCCGCCTACACCATGCGCAAGCCGATCCCGGAGCCGATGCCGTTGGAGAAGCACGGCCCGGCCCGGATCATCGCCATGGCGAACCAGAAGGGCGGGGTGGGCAAGACGACCACCGCCATCAACCTGGGGGCCGCCCTGGCCGAGTACGGGCGGCGGGTGCTGCTGGTCGATTTCGACCCGCAGGGGTCGTTGTCGGTCGGGCTCGGTACCAACCCGCACAATCTCGACCTGTCGATCTACAACGTCCTGTTGCAGGACGACGTGACCATCGAGGACGTCCTCATCAAGACGGACGTCGCCGGGCTTCACCTGGTGCCGGCCAACATCGACCTGTCAGCGGCCGAGATCCAGCTGGTCACCGAGGTCGCCCGGGAGATGG
>CAZSNW010000358.1:0-1875 GCA_964608245.1 uncultured Micromonosporaceae bacterium | reverse complement strand
TCGTCGACCACCTCGCCCTCCAGGTACTCCGCCTGGGCGGTCGCCGTGCCCTCGGGGACGCCGAGGGCGTTGGCGATCCGCTGCGCCTCCGCTGCGGCGCGCATCTCCTCCCGCCGGTACTCCGCAGAGGTCGGCACCCACTTCTGCAGCTGGCGCACGGCCGACTTGAGCCACATAGCGACCTCGTGCTTCACCCACGGGCTGTACTCGCTGTCCGCGCCCTGCGAGCTGGCCTTGATCCGCTCAATGTCGTCACGGTTCAGCTCCACGACCCGCGACACCGAGCCGTCCTTCATGCGCGCGTAGGCGTACACGCCAATCAGTGCGCCCCGCTCGGACTCGCGGGCGAACGGCTTGAACCGGTGGATCGGCACCTCATCGATACCGCGCTGGTAGCGGTACTCGTCGTTCTCGCGCACCACCTCGGCGACGACGGAGGCGACCGCGCCGGCCCGGTACATCAGCTCGATGTGGCCCTGGTAGCCGACGATCCCGAGGATCTCCAGGCGGCCCTTCACCTTGCGCGGGGTGAGGTAGTACTGCTCGGTGCCCGGCTCCAGGCCGAGACGCGCGGCGTCCAACAACGCCGCCAAGAACACGCCGGGGTTGTTCGCGGCGGCCTGCTCGAGTTCGAACCGGCCGTCCGGCTGGCGCTTGCCACGCTTCAGCGCGCCCTGCGCCAGCCGCACCCAGGTGGCGGGCTTGACGTGCGACGGCAGCACCTGCGCAAATGACTCGGAGTACTGCGTGATCAGGCCGGCCGGGGTGTTGTCCCGGGTGGCCACGGCCTGGGAGATGGTCTGCGTCATGACTTCTTACTCCTCGCTGGGGTGAGGCGGTCGGTGGTCGAGGTGGTCGAGTACTGGGCGGCCAGGGCGGGGTGGTCGGCCTTCAGCCGCTTGGTGTCGATCCGGGTGGTGTCGTAGACCGAGCGGGTAGCCAGCACCTGGCCGCTGTGGACGGCGCGGCGCCGGTTGCCCATCTCCGCGCGCAGCCGGGCCTCAGCGGCGGCGAGCAGCCGGTCCGCGTGGTCGCGCAGCGCCCGCGCCCGCCGGTAGAACGCCGCGGTCGAGTCGCTGATCTCGCCGTCCCCGCATCCCAGGTTGGGGTGCAGCCGCTTGAGCGTGGCGAGGGTGGCGGTGTGGTCGTCCACGTCCGGCGGGTCACCGGCCTCGAGGCGGTCAAGGAACCGGCGGGCGGCCTCCCGCATCACCTTCAGGTCGGTTTCGTCGCGGCGGATCGTGTAGGCCCGAAACCCGCCGGGGCCGAGGACGGCCAGGTGGCCTTCGTCCACCTGCAGCACGTCCATCTGCCACAGCAGCTGCGCCCGGTAGTAGACGGGGATGTCGTCCGACCCGGGCTCGCCCCAGCCGGTCCAGGAGCCGGTCCACTTGCACTCCAGCACCGCGAGCGGCGGACTGCCGAGCCTGGTGTTGCGGCAGTCGGCGCAGTTGCCGTCGAGGCCACAACGACAGCGGCCGTCCGAGCAGCACGGGCAGGTCATGTGGATCAGCCGGTCGGGGGTGGCCAGCTGCCAGGGCCGGTCCGGGTGGGCGTACAGACCAGCCCGGACCACGGCCAGGTTCTCGTGCGGGTCATGGGTATCGGCCCACCACTCCGCCACCACCGACTCCACCCGGGTGCCGGTCGACATCTCTTCGGTGGTCTCGACCTGCCATCCGTTGACCTTCCGCCAGTACAGGCTGAAAGGGCTCTCCCAGGGGGACAGGCCGAGCACGGCGGCGATCTCCGACGCGGACACCGCGGCACGGCGGGCCTCGAGCCAGTCGGGGTTCGTGGGTGTGGCCGCGTCGGGGGCGAGCAGCTCGACGGCGGTCATGCGAGCCGTCCCCTCACGTGGTCGGTCCAGCCGGC
>CAZSNW010000357.1:0-1889 GCA_964608245.1 uncultured Micromonosporaceae bacterium | reverse complement strand
GCTCATCGCGGCTCACTCTGCCACCGCCCCGCCGCCGGCTCCGGCGCCCGCCTAGGCTGGCGGTATGGCCGTGCACCTGACCCGGATCTACACGCGCACCGGTGACGACGGGACCACCGCCCTCGGCAACGGGGAGCGCGTACCCAAGACCGACCCGCGGATCGCGGCGTACGCCGACGTGGAGGAGTGCAACGCGGCGATCGGTGTCGCCCTGGCCCTCGGCGACCTCCCGCCACCGGTACGCGAGGTGCTGACGAAGGTGCAGAACGACCTGTTCGACGTCGGAGCCGACCTGTGCAACCCGGTCGACGCCGACGCCTCGCGGACGCCGCTGCGCATCGACGACGGGTACGTCACCCGGCTGGAGCGCTGGTGCGACGAGTTCAACGCCGATCTGCCCAAGTTGGACTCTTTCGTGCTGCCGGGCGGCACGCCGGGCGCGGCCCTGCTGCACGTCGCCCGTACCATCGCCCGCCGGGCCGAGCGCTCGACCTGGACGCTCCTCGCCCACGACCCGCAGCGCACCGGCACGGCGCCGGCGAGGTACCTCAACCGCCTCTCCGACCTGCTGTTCATCCTGGCGCGGACGGCCAACGCGGGCGGGGACGTGACCTGGGTGCCCGGTGGCCGCTGAGCCGGCCGCCGGCCCGGTGACCGCCCCCGCCGGGGGCCTGCACCACGTCGAGCTGTGGGTGCCCGACCTTGCCGCCGCCGTCCGCAGCTGGGGGTGGCTGCTGGGCGAGCTGGGGTGGCGCCCGTACCAGAGCTGGACCACCGGCCGGTCCTGGCGGCTGGGCGGCACCTACCTCGTGGTCGAGCAGTCGCCCGCCCTGTCCGGCACCACGCACGACCGCACCGCCCCCGGCCTCAACCACCTCGCCTTCCACGCGGGTACGCCGGACGGCGTCGACCGGCTCGTCGCGCAGGCCCCGGCGTACGGCTGGTCGCTGCTGTTTGCCGACCGCCACCCGTACGCGGGCGGGCCGGACACCTACGCCGGGTACCTCGCCGACGGGTACGGCTACGAGGTGGAGCTCGTCGCCACGCCTCCGCACCGGCGGTGAGCCGCCGGCGCGCTCAGTTGGGGGAGGGACGGTACGTATACGTGGAGGCCGCCCTGCGCGGGGCGGCCTCGATCCAGGACAGGAAGCCGGTCACGGCGGTCGGCGCCATGGCGATCTCGACCGGCGCGTGGTGGCTGGTACAGCGGAGGATGACCCACTCCGGTGGCAGCGTCAGCCGCTCGGACCCGGTCGGGATGCGGCGGCTCTCCACCGCCAGGCCCAGGCGCGACAGCACCCGGCGCGGTCGGGGCACGAGGCTGAACAGGCGGTACCACCGGAGCTGGTCACCAACGAACCGTCCGATCCCCGGCGCCCAGCCGCGGCCGGCGACCAGTGTGGACAACCGCAGGTACAGGGCGATGGCGCCACCCTGCCGCACCAGCCACCAGCGCCGGACGAACAGCAGGAACAGCAGCGCCAGCATGGCAAGAGCGCCGATGCCGATCCATTCCAAGATCTTCATCGGCGCTCACCTCATTGTGCCGGTCGGGCTTGCGCCGGGGCGGCGCTCTCCGCCAGGACGGTCACCCCGTCGGACGTCACGGACAGGAACCCTCCGGACACGTCCCAGGTGAGCTCCTCGCCCGACTCCGGCTTCACCCGCACCTGTCCAGGTTCGGCCAGCTGCCCGAGCAGCGGTGCGTGGCCGGGCAGGATCCCGAGCTCCCCTTCGGTGGTGCGGGCGACCACCATCTCGGCCTGGCCGGTCCAGACCTTCTGCTCCACGGCGACCAGCTCGACGTTCAGCAGCCGGGCCACGACGCTCCCTTCCACGGGACGGCACGTACGCCGGATGCGCCGAGTGTAGTAGGCCGTCGCCACGTC
>CAZSNW010000356.1:0-1932 GCA_964608245.1 uncultured Micromonosporaceae bacterium | reverse complement strand
GATCTCCGCCGCCCACCGCGAGAAGGTGCTCGGCTACTACGCGCTGGCAAGGCAGGAGGGGGCGCAGGTGCACGCCGGCGGCGGCGTGCCCGCCTTCGGCGACGCCCGCGACGGCGGCGCGTACATCCAGCCCACCGTGCTCACCGGACTGGACAACCACGCCCGCACCAACCGGGAGGAGATCTTCGGACCGGTCTGCCACGTCGCCCCGTTCGACACCGAGGAGGAGGCGTACGCGCTGGCCAACGACAGCCCGTACGGGCTGGCCGCGACGGTCTGGACCCGCGACGTGGCGCGGGCGCACCGGGCCGGCGAGGCGCTGGCCGCCGGGCTGGTCTGGGTCAACACCTGGTTCCTGCGCGACCTGCGCACCCCGTTCGGCGGCGTGCGCGCCTCCGGCATCGGCCGGGAGGGCGGCAGGCACTCGCTGGACTTCTACTCCGAGCTCACCAACGTGTGCGTGGAGCTGACGTGAGCGTCGCGGCGGCCGTGGCCCAGCTGCGGGACGCGCGCCGCACCGGAGTGCCCTGCCCACCGCTGCGCGACCGGCTCCTGCCGTCCGGTGACGTCGCCACCGCGTACGAGGTGCAGGCCGAGCAGGTCCGGCAGCGGGTGGCCGAGGGCCGCCGGGTGGTCGGCGCCAAGATCGGCCTGACCAGCGCGGCGGTGCAGCGCCAGCTCGGCGTCAGCGAACCCGACGTCGGGGTGCTGCTGGCCGACGCCGAGGTGCCCGCCGGGGGTGAGGTGCCGGCCGGCGCGCTGCTGCAGCCGCGGGTGGAGGCGGAGGTCGCGTTCGTGCTCGGGGCTGACCTCACCCACCCGGACGTCACCACCGTGGACGTCCTGCGGGCCACCGACCACCTGCTGGCCTGCATCGAGATCGCCGACTCGCGCATCACCGGGTGGGACATCTCGATCGTGGACACCGTCGCCGACAACGCCTCCAGCGGGCTGTTCGTCCTGGGCACCCGGCCGCGTCCGGTGGCCGCGGTGGACCTGCGCCTGTGCGGGATGGTCATCGCGCACGCCGGCGAGCCGGTCTCGGTCGGGGCCGGCGCCGCCTGCCTGGGCAACCCGGTGAACGCGGTGAGATGGCTGGCCCGCACCCTGGCGCAGGCCGGTCGGCCGCTGCGCGCCGGCGACCTGGTCCTGTCCGGGGCGCTCGGCCCGATGGTGCCGGCCACCCCCGGGGCCACCTACGAGGCGCGCATCTCCGGGCTGGGGTCGGTACGGGTGAGCTTCGCCAAGGAGCAGCCGTGAACGGGCCGGGAGCAGCAGTGAACGGGCCGCCGGTCCCGGTGCCGGAGCTGGCCGCCCGGCTGGACGAGGCCGCCGCTTCGGCCCCACCGGTGGACCGGCTCACCGCCACGGTGTCGCTGGACCTCACCACCGCGTACCGCGTCCAGCGCGAGCTGGTGGACCGGCGGGTACGCCGCGGCGAGCGGATCGTGGGCCTGAAGCTGGGCCTGACCAGCCGGGCGAAGATGGCGCAGATGGGCGTCGACCAGATGGTGTGGGGCTGGCTCACCGACGCCATGCGGGTGCCCGACGGCGGGTCCGTCGACTGCGGCCGGCTGATCCACCCGAGGGTGGAGCCGGAGGTGGCGTTCCTGCTGACCGGCCGGACCGGGGAGTTCCCCGACGCGGTCAGCGCGGTCGCCCCGGCGCTGGAGGTGATCGACTCCCGGTACACCGGGTTCCGGTTCACGCTGCCGGACGTGATCGCCGACAACACCTCCGCCGCCGGGTTCGTGGTCGGCCCCTGGCGCCCCGTGCCGTCCGGAGTGGACAACCTCGGGGTGCTGCTGGAGGTGGACGGCCGCGCGGTCCGGGTCGGCTCCACCGCGGCGATCCTCGCAGGCCCGCGCCGGGCGGTCGAGCAGGCACTGGCGCTCGCCGCGGCGGAAGGGGTGGCACCGCAGCCCGGGTGGG
>CAZSNW010000355.1:0-1962 GCA_964608245.1 uncultured Micromonosporaceae bacterium | reverse complement strand
GGATCCGTCCGATTCTCGGGCGTGTCCCGGATGGGCGATCGGCGCATGTACACGTGGTAGAGCCGCCCGTGAGCAAGGGTGTGAGCATAACAGTTGTCGCACCCGGCGCTGACTTTCGTGCAACCGGTGACCGGATTCCACGTCGAGTCAGTCCACTCGATAGCACTGCGTTCGCCCATGGTGGCCTCCAGGCGGGTTGGGGATTGGGCACCCCGAAGATACGCCGAAGATGCGACGGTGTTCAAGGGGGCTAACCCTCCAGCCCTTCCCCCTCGATCTATGTGCACCGCGTACGATGCTCAACGACCTCCTATCGTGCAGCTTGCACAAAGGCCTGGCCGCGCGCAATCCATGTTCCTGGTCGTCTCCACCCCCGCCGGCGCGGCCCGGGGTGCGCCGAGCGATGCCGGCGGGCCGCTGCGCTCACTCGGAACACGAGGCGAGCGCCCATGACCATGCGCTTCGCCCGCACCCGCGTCGTCTTCACCACGGTCCTCCTGCTGACCACATACGGCGTGGGAGCCACATTCGGCCAGACCCGCCGCGAGCTCGAGAACCGGAGCGGCAACACCACCATTGCGGTACGGGAAGTCGTGCGCCTCCCGTTCGCCGGCCTCGATATGGCGCCCGACGCGGTCGCCCAGGTCTCCGCACTCCCCGATGGCGGGTGGGGTGTCAGCTCCGGCGTGGTCCGCGGGTCGTGCAGCTCGTCGACGCGAACGGCCGGCCGGCGGGTCGGATGGGGCGGCCGGGCGAGGGTCCGGGGAAGCTGGGCGGGCAGGTGTTCGGCGTGGCGGTCAGGGACCAGCTCTGGCTAGTCGACCCGCGCAATGCGCGCCTGAGCGTGTTCGAGGTGGGGTCGCTGGTCCGCGACCGGCTTCCCGGCCGCATCTTCGCCGTCGCCCGGTCCGTCAAAGGCGACGGGATCCTCGTCTCGGGCTTCCTCGCAGCGGGCGGCAACCAGTACAGGCTCGCGCGGATCACGCTCGATCCGGACGCCGACGTGTACGGCGGCGTGCCCGAGGAGCACCCGAACCCGCGGGTGGCGATCCACATGCCGGCCGAGACGAAGGACGGCGAAGTGTGGACGTTCGCCATCGTCGGCGGCGCCGTGAACGTCCTGAACGCGGCCGACCTCTCGCTCGTCGAGCGCTGGAGGCTGCCGGGCGCGGAATTCGGGCGGGTGGGCGAGGAAGGCCGCCCGAACCGGTCCGGCGAGCGCGCCCCGCCCACCCCGCACCTCGCCGGTGTGATGACGGACGACGACGGGCTGATCTAGGTCGTAGGCGTCGCCGACCGCGCCTGCAAGCCGGAGCTGACCTCTCGGGACGGCGCGTCGAGGGTGCTGGACTAGAGAATCCTTGTGATCGCCCCTGCCGCGCGCGCCGTAGTGGCGGATCATCGGCTGGTCGAGGTGTGCCTCTCGATCGAGAATCGCCGGCTCTCGTGCTTCCACGAGTCGGGCGAGATGATCCGGATTGTCGAGGTCGCGGTGGTGGGAGGCGGTAGCCGCGCGAACCCACACCGCGAGGCGAATCTCGTGTGCAGGACCGACTGCGGCCGGAGCGGTTCGGCCTCGGCAGCGCGCCCCAGGAAAGTATACTTTTCTGCGGCTCGTTCGTCGAAAAAGCATGCTTCCGTGCGGCACGCCCGACGGACAGGGCGGCCGCCGCATACGGCCGCTGCATGTTGGCCACCCGCAACGTGGTCGAACGGGTTTCGGACTCCCGGCGCCAGCTCCTCGCGATTCCCGCGCCTATGCTGGCGTTGCTCGTCGACCAGGACCCGGGGATCGAAGCTCGCCGCGTCTGACCGCGTCGGCCGCGACGGCGGCCAGGTCCACGTCGCCTTCCTGCCGGATCGCGTCGAGGCGCACCCCGGTGATCCGCCACCCATCCGCGCCCCGGCGCACCGGGATCGTGTAACGGCCCGCGACCACCCACGTCCCGCCGGGTACACCGT
>CAZSNW010000354.1:0-1982 GCA_964608245.1 uncultured Micromonosporaceae bacterium | reverse complement strand
TGCCACCGGCCGGATGGCAGGCGGCGCACGCCGCGTCCGCTCACCCGGCCTCCCGCCGCTGGTCGCCAGCGCCCGCCTGCTGGGCGAGGTATCGCACCATGGTGCGGATCAGCTCCCTCTCGGTGGCCGGGGTGCTGGGATCCTGCAGCCGCTGGGCGAGCCAGGCCAGGTCGGGGTCGAGCGGGAGCTGCTGGGTAGCGGGCCGCGCGGGCGCGGTCTTGGCCGGCCGGAGCCCGGCAGCTGCCAGCGCCTCGTCCAGGTCGACGCCGGTGACGGAGGCGAATCGGACCACGATCTCGGCACGCTCGGGCCGCTGGCGACCCGTCTCCCACCGCCAGACGGTGGCGTATGCCGCGCCAATCTTCTTCGCCAGCTCCGAGCGTGACAGCCCGGCCTGTTCGCGGGCCGCCTGGACATAGCTCGCCCAATTGCGCATGCGCAACAGGGTACCCCGGTTTGGGGGTCGCCGGAGATCGCGCCGTTTGCGGCGTTCCAGATAAGGCTTCCACTTCGTCCGTTGCATATCCGCAACGGTAGGTCTTGCGATAGCGACATGGAATCAGCCGTTCGGCTGAGTTCTGACGGTTGCGCTATCGTCATCGTCATGCCTACTGTCGATTGCGTGAGCGTCATACCCACCCGGATACCAACCCGGCCGATCTGGCTGAACTTCGAGGCCATCGACGCCCGGTGCGCCGAACTCGGAGCCACCAGCGACGCCGAGCGAGCCCACCTACTGAGGACCACCCCCTCGTCGCTGTCCCGGTGGCGTCGGGGGGTCATGGACATCACCCTTGCCCGTGCCGCCGAGCTGGCCGAGGCGATCGGCCTAACGCTGCACGACATCGTGGCCGCCAGCCCGCGGCCAAGCCCGCCGCCGGCACCGCCGAAGCCGCCCGCCGGGCCCGGGTCGCCGCGCCCGCCCGCCGGCCCGAAGCACGACGGGATGGAGGCGGCGGCATGAGCGCGACAGAGGCTCCCGACTGGCAGGTCGCCGTGGTCGACGGCCAGCCCGAGGTGGTCGTCAACCGCGCTGCCATCGAGGTGCTCATCAGGGAGTCCCCACTGGGCGAGGCCGAGGCGCGGCGGCGGATGAACCACATGCTGCGGCACGAGATCGCCGCCGGTCGGATCGAGGCGTTCTGATGGGCTCGATCCAGCTGTTCGACGTGGCCGAATCACGGTGGCGCTTCGGCGTCGACGAAGCCGGCCAACCGTACGTGGTTGCCGCCGACATCGCCCGGGCGCTTGGCTACCGCGACGCCGGCAACGCCCTGCGCCTGGTCGATGACGAGGAGCGGGGTACTCAGATTGTGAGTACCCCCAGCGGCGACCAGCGGATGTCCGTGCTCTACGAGGACGGCATCTGGGAGCTGATCTTCCTGTCCCGCAAGCCCGAAGCCCGGGCAATCAAGAAGCGGGTCAAGGAGATCCTCCGCGAGATCCGCGAGACCGGTCGCTACGAGGCCACTCCGGGGCATCGACTGCCGCAGTCCTACGCCGAAGCGCTGCGGGAACTAGCAGCCACCGTCGAGGAGAAGGAGCGGATCGCCTCCGAACTGGCGACCGCCGCCCCGAAGGCGGAGAGCTGGGACGTGCTCGCATCCGGCGAAGGCGACTACGCCGTGGCCGACGCCGCGAAGATCCTGTCCCGTGACCCTGGTATCGAGCTCGGCGAACGTCGCCTGTTCCTACAGATGGCTGCCGCCGGCTGGGTCTACCGGAACCGGTGCGACAACCGCTGGCGCGCCTACCAGTCCGCGGTGGACGCCGGTCGCCTGGTCGAGCGCGCTCGCGCCTACACCCACCCGATCACCGGAGAGACGACGATCGCCGCCCCACAGGTGCGCGTGACCCCGAAAGGGCTGCACGACCTGCGCCGCCTGTTGGGCACTGGCCGCCATCTCCAGATTCCGCTAGGAGGCGCCGCATGACCGTCCACACGACCGCCCAGGTGGCCGAGATCCTCGGCTGCTCGGAGC
>CAZSNW010000353.1:0-1991 GCA_964608245.1 uncultured Micromonosporaceae bacterium | reverse complement strand
GCGAGCAGCTCGTCACGGTCCCGGCGCATCAGCTCCTCGTCCGTGTAGTCGAGCAGCTCCGGGTAGCGGACCGCAGGCGGCGGGCCGAACTCGTCGACCATGCTGCGGGTGGTGATGTACGGCCGGCCGGTCAGCAGCTCGTACAGCCGGCGGATCATGACCACTCACCCCGACTCGTGCGCTCCCGCTCGCGCGGGTCGGGTGCTTCAAAATCCAACTCATTGGAGAATGAGGCCGTGCGCTCCCGCTCGCGCGGGTCGGGGTCCACCAGAGTGCCGGTGTCGTCGACGACGATCCCGTGGCGGGGGCCACGCCACGGCCGGCCGGTGCCCTGCACGGTGTCGCCACGGTCGTACTGGTGGTCGCCGCGCTGGACAGGCACCAGGTTGCCGGCGGCGCTCCCCGCGGCCCAGCGGATACCGACGATCAGTCGGGCGGCCTGGTCGACGTCCAGCACCGCGGCCACGACCGTCGACCGGTGCTGCACCTGTAGCCACACTCGGCCGTTGTCGGCCGGGCCGGTCCGCACGGTGATGTGGTCGCTGATCTCGATGGTGGTGGCCGCGCCGGGGGGCTCGGGCGGCACGTAGGATGTACTCATGGTGCAGAGGGCTCCTCTCTGTGCCTAGGCCCCCGGTCAGCTGTGCCCAGCTACCGGGGGCCGCTTCTTTATCTGGACGCTGCGGCTTTCGGCGGCCACGACAAGTGCGGCGGCGGCTCCCCGATGCCGAATTCCACGGGCGGAACCTCCGAAAAATAGAGGCGGGGATCCTGCCCGGGTAGCTCTTCGAACCCGCGGACCCAGTGCCGGACCTGGCTACGGGTCACCTGCGGCACGCCCGCCGGTGTGACCCGGTACAGCTCCTCGTCACCGTCGGTCGGCACGATCACGTGCACGGGCGCCACCTCCAGGACGTAGGCGAGAGCGAGCAGCTCCTCCACGGTGATGCTGGCGCGGCGGCCAGTCTCCAACTTGGTGACGACCATGCGCTCCCACGGCACACCGACTCGTGCCATCTCCTGCGCCAACCGTTCAGCTGACCAGCCCCGACGCTTGCGTAGCTCGCGGACGCGGGAGGCGATGACGTGGTGCGGTGTCACGGGTCCGGACTGTTCCATGACGGCACAGTAGCGCACCACCTTGCCACGTCACAAGAGTACGAGTATGGTTCCCCCAGATCGATTTCGTTCTACGGAGGTACGGAAATGGTCCGCCCACTCGCCACGCCCGCGCAGGTCAGCGACTGGCTAGGCGTGTCCGTGAGCACGCTCACCCAGTGGCGGTACCGGGGCGTCGGCCCGCGGTACGTCAAGGTCGGCCGGCATGTCCGGTACGACTGGCGCGACCTGGAAGCGTGGCAGGCCCAGCAGACAAAGGAGACTGCCGCGTGACCCGGACAAAGGAACGCCGCCCCGGTGGCAACGGGGCGGCGCAGCAGACGCCTGGTGGGTACGTCTCGACCAGCATACCGCCCGATCTCGTCCGGGAGCTGCTCGCCGAGCGGTACGACATCCCTGCCATCCTGCGCGAGCGCATCCCCACACCGGCACAGAGCCGCCGCCCACCGGGGAGTGGTCGCCGATGACCGCCACACCGACCAGGGCACGAAGCGTGTTCGCCGAGCTCGGCGCGTGGATGAATGCCAGCATCGACCAACGGCGCACCTTCGCGCACGCGGTCAAGGTGTCACGTGACACCGCCGCGCGGTACCGCGCGGCGGTGCTCGCCCACCCTGACCTCGCCGAGCGTCTGTGCAAGGTGTACGGGTTGGAGTCCGCCGACATGTGGAACGGGTACGTGCCACCGGCGCGTGACGACACCGGTGCGCCCAACCGGTCCCACTACCGCGAACAGCTGTGGGCCATCGTCAGCGAGGCGCTGCTACGCGAGTCCGGCGGTGCGCCATGAGCAGGCCGCTGGAGTGGATGCGCGCCGTGCGCGACGCGCACCCACCGTTCACCACCGCCCGGCTGGCGGTGCTGTGGGCGCT
>CAZSNW010000352.1:0-2001 GCA_964608245.1 uncultured Micromonosporaceae bacterium | reverse complement strand
GCGAACGGATCGCCGCCCGCGCGGTACCGGACGCGCTGCGGGCCGGGCTGGCGGCGGCGGCTGGCGGCGCTGGCCCGGCCGGAGTGCTCGCCGCGGCCACCAACCTCATCACCGCGGCCGGCACTGGCGAGTCGGGTCAGGTCACGCTGGACTACCTGGCCCTGACCGACCCGCAGTTGCGGCCGCTGGCCGAGCCGGTCGGCACCGACCTGTCCGGGCCGATCGTCGCGGTCCCACCGGATGGCCGGGCTCGACTGCTGATCGCCGCCCGGGTGGGACAGACCCGGCTGATCGACAACACCGAAGTCCTGCTACCGCGAGGTGACCAGTAATGCTGCGGACGATGCTCAAGTCGAAGATCCACCGGGCCACCGTGACCCACGCTGACCTACACTACGTGGGTTCGATCACAGTGGACGCCGACCTGCTCGACGCGGCCGACCTGCTGCCGAACGAACAGGTGGCGGTGGTGGACATTACCAACGGCGCCCGGCTGGAGACGTACGTGATCCCGGGCGAGCGGGGCAGCGGGGTGATCGGCATCAACGGCGCCGCCGCGCACCTGGTCCAACCCGGCGACCTGGTGATCCTCATCTCGTACGCGCAGATGGACGAGGCGGAGGCCCGCACGTACCGCCCGCGGGTGGTGCACGTGGACGCCGACAACCGGATCGTCGCGGTCGACGGCGACCCGTCCGGCGCCCCGGAGGGCGTGCCCGGCGACCCGGTACGCCCGCCGTTCGCGGTCGGCGCCGCCACCTCCTGACGGCTCACCCACCGGCCGCAGCCGCAGGGCGTACGCTTCCGGCCGTGCGCCGGTGGTCGGAGGCGATGCGGGAGGCGTTGTACGGCCCGGACGGGTTCTTCGTCCGGCCCGGCGCCGATCCGACCGCCCACTTCGTCACCTCGGCCACCTCACCGCTGTTCGCCGCCGCCGTGCTGCGCCTGCTGGAGGTCGTCGACGCCGCCCTGGACCGGCCCGACCCGCTGACCGTGGTGGACCTCGGCGCCGGCCGCGGCGACCTGCTGCGCCACCTGCTCGCCCAGGCGCCGCCCGGTCTGCGCGCCCGGCTGCGGCCGGTGGCGGTGGAGATCGGCCCGGCGCTGGTCGCCACCGACGGGGTGGTGCGGGCCGACCGGGCGCCGCGCGACGTGACCGGGCTGGTGGTGGCCGCCGAGTACCTCGACACCGTGCCGGTCGACGTGGCCGAGGTGGACGACCACGGGGTGGCGCGGTACGTGCTCGTCGACGAGGCCGGCGCCGAGACCCTCGGGGAGCGGGTCACCGGACCGGACGCGGCGTGGCTCGCCCGGTGGTGGCCGCTCGCGCAGCCCGGTGAGCGCGCCGAGATCGGCCGCCCACGCGACGAGGCCTGGGCCGCCGCGGTCTCCACCCTGCGGCGGGGACTGGCGCTCGCCGTCGACTACGGCCACTCGGCGGACCGGCGGCCGCCGGTCGGCACCCTGACCGGCTACCGGAGCGGTCGCCGGGTACCGCCGGTGCCGGACGGCTCCTGCGACCTGACCGCCCACGTGGCCCTGGACGCGGTCGCCGAGGCCGGGCGCCGGGTGCGCCCGGGCGAGCCGGTGCTCGTCCGGCAGGCGGAGGCGCTGCGGGCACTGGGGGTCACGGGCCGCCGGCCGCCGCTGGCGCTGGCCGACCGCGACCCCGCCGCGTACCTGCGGGGACTGGCCACCGCCGGCCGCGCGGCCACCCTGACCGATCCGGACGGTCTCGGTGGACACCACTGGCTCCTGCACTCGGTCGACCTGCCGCGGCCGGTGTGGCCACCCGTGGCACGATGACCGGGTGACCGCAGACCACGCCACGCACACCGGCGAGGTCGCGGACGCCGACGCCGGAGGCGGGGACGGCGGCGCGACCGTACTGACCGTCGCCACCGCAGCCACGCCGGAGGCGACGGACGTGGTGCTCGACCTCGGCGCCCACCACCCGTCCACCCACGGGACCCTGCGCCTGCGCCTGACAGTGGACGGCGA
>CAZSNW010000351.1:0-2003 GCA_964608245.1 uncultured Micromonosporaceae bacterium | reverse complement strand
GCTGGCGCGGACGGTGTCGGGGTCCTCCCGCAGCAGACGTAGGTCGATCACCCCAGGAAGCCTATCGGCCGGCCGGACCGGTCACGAGCCAATATCCCGCCGCCGGCGGTCGGGCCGTACGCTCTCGACGTGGCCGGTGAGACCGCGCAGACCCTCGACCGTGGGTTGCGCCTGCTGCACCTGGTGGCGGACACACCGGGTGGGCTGACGGTGACGGAGGCCGCCGCCCGCCTGGGCGTCGGCCGGACGGTGGTGTACCGACTGGCGGGCACGTTGCAGGAGCACGGCATGATCCGCCGCGACGGTTCCGGGCGGCTGCGGCTGGGCACGGGCGTGCTGCACCTCGCGCTGCGGGCGCAACCGCTCATCGCCGAGGCGGCCCGCCCGGTGCTGCGACGCCTGGCCGAGCAGGTGGGCGCGACCGCGCACCTGACCGTGGCCGAGGGCGGCGAGGCGGTGGCGCTCGCCGTGGTGGAGCCGAGCTGGACCACGTTCCACGTCGCCTACCGGACCGGCTCCCGCCACCCGCTGGAGCGGGGCGCCGCCGGCCGGGCGATCCTGGCCGGGCAGCGCGGCGAGCGGGGATGGACCACCTCCGCGGGTGAGCTGCAGGAGGGCGCGTACGGGGTGGCGGCGCCGGTCTGCGGCGTCGAGGGCCTCACCGCGAGCGTGGGCGTGGTGGCGCTGGGCCGGCTGGAACCGGCCGCGGTCGGGCCGCACGTCGTGGCAGCCGCGGAGGCGCTCGCCCGGGCTCTGAGCTGACGGTCCGCCTCATCCGGCGGCAGCGCGGATCTCATGTCGGCCCGACGTCTCATCCCCGTCTCATCCGTCCTTGACGGGTTCTTCACGGGCCGTCGCTAGCGTCGCCGCGACCGCGCCCCGAAGGAGGAGCGATGCGCGAGAGACCGCGAGCCGCAAGGAGTTCGCCGAACAGGGCTTCCTGCTCCTGCGTGGGGTGCTCACCGGACAGGAGGTGCGGCGTCTTCGCCGGGCGGTGGACCGGGTGTACGCCGAGGAGGCCGCGGCCGGGCGCGTGCGGGCCGACGGCGTGCTGCACCTGCTCGGGTTCGTCACCCGCGATCCGGCGTTCATCGAGCTGCTCGACCATCCGGTCACCTTCCCGTACGTGTGGGGGCTGCTCGGATGGAACATCTACAGCCACCACAACCACCTCGACGTCACGCCGCCGACGCCGCACCCGGACGAGTCGTCGTGGGGCTGGCACCAGGACGGGTACCGCCAGAACTCCGACCCGGAGTCGCTGGATCCGTCACAGCCCCGGCCGATGCTCTCGCTCAAGGTCGCCTACGTGCTGTCGGACCTGTCCCGGACCGGCCGGGGAGCGACGAAGATCATCCCCGGCAGCCACCTGTGGAACACCCTGCCCCGGCCGCCCGCCGTCGCCGGGCGCCAGCCCGATCCGGAGGGCGCCGTGGAGATCACGGCCGAGCCGGGCGACGCATTCCTGTTCGACCGCAGGCTGTGGCACTCACGGTCGCCCAACCGGTCCACCATCACCCGGAAGATGCTCTTCATCGGCTACACCTACCGGTGGATCCGGCCACTGGACGAGCCGGTCACCGACCGGGACGCCGAGTGGTGGGCCGGCCTGTCGCCGGTGCGGCGCCAGCTGCTCGGGGACGGGCCGGACGCAATCAACCACTTCGGGGTGCGCCGGGACGGCTACCTCGACGAGACCATCCCCCTGCGACGGGAGCTGCGCACCCGGGGTCTGCTGGACCGCTCCGTCCCCTGGCTGCGATGAAGCCGCCGGCCCACCGCCCGGCAGCCGAGCCGTGGACGCCGGCCCGTGGGCCGGCAACCTGATAGTGAAGCTCGTCCCCTTCCCGACCTCGCTGGCGACCTCGATCGTGCCGCCGTGGTCGGAGACGATCTGCCTGGCGATCGCCAACCCCAGGCCGCTCCCGCCGGTGCGGCGCCCCCGGGCGGGGTCCGCCCGCCAGAAGCGGTCGAACACATGGGGCAGGTGCTCGGGCGCGATC
>CAZSNW010000350.1:0-2006 GCA_964608245.1 uncultured Micromonosporaceae bacterium | reverse complement strand
CCACCCCCGGCCGGGCGTCCGGCGCGGCGACCGGGCCCGGCAGCGCGCCGGCACCGGTCGCCGCCCGCAGCAGGTCGTCCAGGCCGGTCTGGGCACCGGCGTCGACGGCGCCGCCCAGCTGCACCACCCCGTCGATCGGCGCCCGCAGCGTCAGACTGTCCACAGCGGCCTTCGCCAGCTCGTACGCCTGCTCGGCCTGGATCCGCTGGGCGGCGCCGATCGCGGCCACCGCCTGTCCGAGCGAGGCCACCCCCTGCTGCACCGCCCGCACGGTCTCGCGTGCCGCCGCGGCCGCCGCCTCGTACCGCTGCTCGGCGGCGTCCACCTGGGCGAGCAGGGCCTCCCGCAGGTCCTCGTCGGCGAGCTCCGCGGCGACCTCACGGGCGTGGTCGAACGCGGCGGCCGCCGCCTCGTCGAGCGCCGCCTGCGTGGCGCCCAGGTCACTGACGAACACGCCGCCGGCCGCGGCCCGCTGCGCGGCGGCGAGCGCCTCCTCCGCCTGCTCCAGCTGGCGGCGGGCGGCCGGTGAGTCCACCACCGCGAGCACCTGGCCGGCGGTCACCATCTCACCGGGTTCGACGCGCAGCTCGGCGAGGGTGCCGTCGGCGGGGGCGGTGAGGGTGGCGACCGCCCGGGCCACCACGGTGGCCGGCGCGTCCACGATCTCGGCCACGCCACCGCGGACGACCTCCCCGACCGTCACCCGGTCCGACTCGTCGTCACAGGACACCGCGGTGAGGCCGAGCAGCACCACCGCGGCGGCTGCCAGCACGACCGGTACGCGACGCACCCGGCCATGCTAGTTCCCGGCCGCCGGAGGACGCCCGTGCGGCACCGCGCCACCGCCGCCCGGCGTGCTCTCTCCGGACCGCGTCACGACGGACCCCGACAACGCCGCGGCGCCCGGGGCGCCGCCCCGGTCCAGTGCCGCCAGGTGGGCTCGGATCGTGGGGACGTCCGCCCCGGCGTCCTCCGTGCGGCTCAGACCCCGCTGGGTGATCAGCCGCAGCGCCTGCTCCCAGTGCCGGCGGGCGAGGTCAGGGCGACCCAACCGGAGGTACACGTGCGCGAGCCCGTCGTGCGCGCGTGCCTGGTCGTCCACCTGGTTCAACTCGACCGCCAGGGCCAGGGCCCGGTCGTGGTGGGCGAGGGCCGCCTCCACCTCGCCGGTGGCCAGGCACGCCCGCCCCAGACCCTGCTCGGCTTCGAATTCGTAGTTGGGTCCCAGACCCTGGCGCGCGCGTTCGAGCACCCGGAGGTAGGCGCGTTCGGCTAGATCGGGCCGGTCCTGGAGCAGCCGGACCAGGCCGATCCCGATGTACGCGTCCGCCTCGCCGTTGAGGTGGCCGGTCGAACGGGCCAGCTCCCGCGCCTGCTCGTGGTGGCGAATCGCGGCCGGGTAGCGTCCGAGCCGCCGGTTGGTGTGGCCGAGGGCGTTGTTCGCCGCCACCATGATGACGGTGTTGCCCACGTCGGTGGCGAGCCGGAGGGCGCGCCGGTAGTGACGGGCGGCCTGCTCGTGGCGGTCCTGGAACAGCTCGACGTGGCCGAGGCCGACGACGGCGTCCAACTCACCGGGCTGGCCGGGGAACTGGACCAGTCGCAGGGCCTGCCGGTAGTGCTCGCCGGCCTGGGGGTACCGGGCATGCGCCCGGTACGTGTGACCGAGACCGATGTGCGCGTCCAGCGCGCCGAGGCGGTCGTCGGCCGCGCGGGCGAGCTGCAACGCCCGCTCGAAGACCTCGAACGCCTCCGCGTACCGGCCCTGCAACCGGTGGACCTGGCCGAGGCCGTTGAGCGCATCCACCTCGGCGACCGGGTCGCCGGCGGCGACGGCGAGCCGGACCGCCTCGCGGTAGGACGTCCCGGCCTCCGTCAGCCGGCCCTGGATCCGCTGCATGTGAGCCAGGCAGGAGATGACGGCCGCCTCACCCGCGCGGTCACCGGTCGCCCGGGCGGCGGTCAGCGCCCGCTGGTGGAGCTGCTCGCCGTCGCGGCAGCGGCCG
>CAZSNW010000349.1:0-2026 GCA_964608245.1 uncultured Micromonosporaceae bacterium | reverse complement strand
GCCAGCAGCTCGGACGCCCGCTCGGCGGACAGCCGCGAGAAGCCGTAGATCGCCGCCACCGTGGTGTCCGCGCGGGCGGTCTCGCCCAGATGCGGCCACGTCTCGGTCACCCACCCCCGTCGGGGGATCCGCTCACTCCAGCTCACGTCGTCCTCCTCCGTCGCCTTCTGGTATGCGGCGATCGACTCGCCGCGCAGCATCGACAGCATCGCCCGGGTCGCCGCCGGGTCGTTCACATAACGGCGGCGCCACTCGCCGTGGTTGTGCCACTTGTGGTCCGGGGTGGCGTAGGAGGCTGTGCCGGTGACGAAGTCCAACCGGACAGCGTCTCCGGACCCATCCCACACGTTGAAGGCGTTGAAGAACTGGCGCCGCGGGTCAGCCGGGTTGGACCACACCGCCCGGACCCGCTTGTAGCACTTGACCATGTCCTTTGGCGACATGGACATGTCAATCGCCGCCGCCCGGTCGCGTGGCCACTTCCCGGGCGGGGCGGCGTCATCCACGCGCACGACACTGTAGTTGCCGGGCGGGTTGTCCTCGATGCTGATGTGGTAGCCGCCTGACGCCCGGTGCCGGGCGTCGCCGACGATCCCTGACAGCACCGCCGACGGGTAGTCCAAGTCGTCTTCCCACGCCCTAGCGGCACGCACCAGCTCCGGGGTAGACCGTGTGGCCATCATTCACCTGCCCACGGGGCGGCGACCACGTCATAGGTGGCTTCTTCAGCAGCCCGCCACCGCTTGGCCGTGTCGACGGGCATCGGCTGCGGGTCCCGCACCTGGAACTCGGAGCCGGTCCACTCGTAGATCCAGCACCGGTCCGCGGGCCGGTCGACCAGGAGGAAGCCTTTGGGGAACCGGGACTGGCCGGGCTGCCCGTCTAACGGGCCACCCCGGCAGACGCCCTCATGCAGGTGTTCAGGCATCTGTCACCCCTTTCGTGGACGTGAGGTGTGTGGATAGAGGTCGCAGCGTGGCGACACAGGCCCTGATCCGGGCTGCGAACACCTCCGCGGCGATCTGATCGGACATCGGGGACGGGGTTGTCTCGACGGCGCATCGGGTCGATACTGGCGCGGTGCGCCTGCTCACCGCTCTCGGCCTGTCCCGTGTCCGCGCCGTCATCCTCGGCCAGCCGTACCCCGGCTCGTGGAAGTGGGATCTGGAGCAGGCCGCGCGCCGGCTGCGGTGGGACGTGACTCACCTGCGCGCCAGCAAAGCCACGGCGGACGATGTGGTCCGCGCCGCGCGCGGCGCCGACCTGCTCATCTGGGCACGCACCTACGGTCATGATCCCGCCGGCGACCTGGCCGCCATGCTGCGGCGCATCGAGGACGCCGGCACGGCGACGGTAGGGCTGCATCTCGACATCTACTGGTCGGTGCGCCACCGCGAGCCCGCCATCGGCCGGCATCCGTGGTGGACCTGCCAGACGGTGTGGACAGCCGACGGTGGCGAGCGCGACTGGGCCAGCCGGGGCGTCAACCACCGGTGGTGTCCGCCGGCTGCCGGCCGCCGCTGGCTGGAGCCCTGCCAACCCCGGCGGGACTGGCCGCACCGGGTGGTGTTCGTCGGCCGCGTCGAGGGACACACCCGCAGCCGCCACCGCGACCAGCTCGTCGCATGGGCACAGGATCAGTTCGGCGACGAGTTCGGACACTACGGACAGACGCCGGAAACCCGCGTCGCCGGACATGACCTGTGTGGGCTCTACCGGTCCGCCGAGGTGGTGCTCGGCGACTCCGCCCGCGCGGACTACTACTGGAGCGACCGCGTGCCGCTGACCCTCATCCGTGGCGGGCTGCTCACCCACCCGCGCACACGCGGGATGCGCTCGCAGGGGTTCACCGACGACACGATGCTGCTGTATCGCCGCGGCGACCTGGACGACCTCGGGATGCGCATCAAAGACCTGAGCCCGCAGCGGCGCGCCGAGATGGCCGAGGCCGGCCGGCAGGTGGTCATTGACCGGCACCTGTGGGAGCATCGACTCCAGGCGATCGCCCGGGACGCGCTCTAGGCCG
>CAZSNW010000348.1:0-2033 GCA_964608245.1 uncultured Micromonosporaceae bacterium | reverse complement strand
CGGCGCGCCCGACGGGCGCGCCGGCGGCGGCCGGCCGGGTGCGGCTGGGGCTGCGCGGCCGGCTGCACCGGCTCGCCCCGCGGCCGGTGCTGCTGGCGCTGGCCGCCGCCGCGGTGGCGGTGGCCCTGCTGCCGGTCGGGTACCTCGCCCTCCGCCTGGTCGAGGCGGGCTGGGCGCAGGTCGCCGACCAGCTGTTCACCGACCGGGTGGCCCGGCTCACCGCCCGCAGCCTGGCGCTCGCCGCGGTGGTCACCACCGCCTGCGTGGTGCTCGGCGTCGCCTCGGCGTTCCTGGTCACCCGGACCGACCTGCCCGGCCGCAGGGTCTTCGGGGTGCTCGCGTCGCTGCCGTTGGCGGTGCCGTCGTACGTGGCCGCCTACGCCTGGGTGGCGGTGGTGGAGCGGGCGAGCCCGACCACCGTGTTCGAGGGGTTCTGGGCCAGCGCCCTGGTGCTGACCTCGTGCAGCTACCCGTACGTGTTCCTGCCGGTGGCCGCGGCGCTGGTGGGGGTCGACCCGGCCGTGGAGGAGGTCTCCCGGTCGCTGGGCCGCGGCCCGTGGGCCACCTTCACGCGGATCACCCTGCGGCAGGCCCGCCCGGCGATCGCCGCGGGCGGGCTGCTGGTGGCGCTCTACGTGCTCAGCGACTTCGGTGCGGTGTCCATCCTGCGGACCGACACCTTCACCCGGGCGATCTTCACCCAGTTCAACCTGGGCTTCAACGCGCAGCTGGCGATGGTGCTGTCCGCGGTGCTCGTGGTGATCACGGCCCTGGTGCTCGCCGGTGAGACCGCGACCCGTCGCCGCGGCGCCCGCTACACCCGGGGCGGGGCGGCCCGGCCGGCGACCCGGTTCCGCCTGTCCGCCAGCCGGTGGCCGGCGGTGGCGGGGCTCGCGGCCGTCTCGGCGGTGGCGCTCGGCGTACCGGCGCTCGCTCTGACGCAGTGGTTCGTCGAGGGCGTCTCCCGCCCCGGCTCGCTGTCGCAGCTGCTGTCGGCCGGCTTCGCCTCGGTGGGCGTGTCGCTGCTCGGCGCCGGGGCGACCATGCTGCTCGCCCTGCCGGTGGGCCTGCTGGTGGCCCGGGCGCCGGGCCCGCTGTCCGGCCTGCTGGAGCGGCTGAGCTACCTGCCGCACGCGCTGCCCGGGGTGGTGGTCGGGCTGTCGCTGGTGTACTTCGGGGTCACCGTGGCCTACCCCCTCTACCAGTCGGTGTGGCTGCTGACCCTGGCGTACGCGGTGCTGTTCCTGCCGCTGGCGGTCGGCGCGGTGGCGACCGCCGCCGCCCAGGCCCCGCCGCAGCTGGAGCAGGTCGCCCGGTCGCTGGGCCGGCGGCCGTGGCGGGTGTTCGCCTCGGTGACCCTGCCGCTCATCGCGCCCGGCGTGGGGGCGGGGACGGCGCTGGCGTTCCTGTCGGCCATGAAGGAGCTCCCCGCGACGCTGCTGTTGCGGCCGACCGGCATGGATACCCTTGCCACCAGGATGTGGACCCACACCGGGGTGGGCGAGTACGCGGCCGCCGCGCCCTACGCCGCCCTGCTGGTGCTCGTGGCCGCCGTGCCGACGTGGCTGCTCGCCAGCCGCAGCGGGGTGTTGAGAAGGGACGGTGCCTGAATGGCGAGCCTGACCGTACGCGGGGTGTGGAAGCACTTCGGGTCGGTGGCGGCGCTGGCCGGGGTGGACCTGACGGTGCCGGCCGGCTCGGTGACCGCGGTGCTCGGCCCCTCCGGGTGCGGCAAGACCACCCTGCTGCGGTGCGTGGCCGGCTTCGAGCGGGTGGACACCGGGGAGATCGAGGTCGACGGCCGGCAGGTGGCCGGCCGCGGCCTGCACACCGCGCCGGAGCGGCGCCGGGTGGCGGTGGTGCCGCAGGAGCCGTCTCTGTTCCCCCACCTGTCGGTGGCCGAGAACGTCGCCTACGGGCTGGACCGCGCGCAGCGCCGCTCCGGCCGGGTGGACGAGGTGCTGGAGCTGGTGGGCCTGGCCGGGTTCGCCAAGCGCAAGCCGCACCAGCTGTCCGGCGGCCAGCAGCAGCGG
>CAZSNW010000347.1:0-2056 GCA_964608245.1 uncultured Micromonosporaceae bacterium | reverse complement strand
GTCCAGGGACGCGGTGCCGTCGACGATCCGCCCGTCGGCCGGCACCGAGGCGCCCGGGCGGACCACCACCACGTCGCCGACGGCCAGCTGCGTGGGGGCGACCCGGACGGTCCGGTGGCCCTCGACGCGTTCGGCCACGTCCGGCAGCAGGGCGGCCAGCGACCCGAGCGCGGAGGTGGTCCGGGCCACCGAGCGCATCTCCATCCAGTGGCCGAGCAGCATGACCACCACCAGCAGCACGAGCTCCCACCAGAAGTCGAGCTCCGTGCCGACCACGCCCAGGCTCGCGCCCCAGGAGGTGAGGAACGCGACGGTGAGTGCCAGGCTCACCAGCAGCATCATCCCGGGGCGGCGGGCACGGATCTCGGCGAGCGCGCCGGTGAGGAACGGCCGGCCGCCGACGAGGTAGACGACGGTGCCGAGCACCGGCGGCAGCCACCGGGCCCACCCGCCGGGGCGGTCGCCGACCAGGTGGGTGACCGGTGAGTCCAGCGCCACCACGGGCAGCGCCAGGACCAGCATGATCCAGAACAGCCGCCGGTACCGCGCGACGTGGTCGCCCCGTTTGCCGTGGTCGGCGGGGTGACCGGTGCCGTGGCCGCCGTGACCGGCTCCGCGGTCGGGGCGGCCGGGCCCGGGGCCGGACCGATCCGCTCCGTGACCGACGTGGCCGCTGTGGTCCGAGGTCACGGGACGATGCGCTCGATCGCCGCCTCGCCCTCCTCGGCCAGCACCCGACGGGCCCATTCGACGTTCTCCGGCGTCGGGTCCTTACCGGCGGCCACCGCGAAGTCCGCCGGCTCCCACGGCTGCTCGGCCCCGGTCCGGTAGTGCTCCGGACGGTGGCGCACCACCTCGGTCAGCCGCTGCGGGTCCACCTCCCGGTCCGGGAACCGGCGCAGGTACTCGCGCTCCAGCTCCTCGGTGCGGCGGTTGTGGTGCTCCAGCGCGTGGTCGGACCCGTGTCGCAGGGTCGCGTGCCGGGTCCGGTGCACCGAGGCCAGCTCCCGCAGCAGCTCGTCCACGGACAGCTCCTCCGGCGGCACCCTCTCGTACGACGGCCGGTCGGCGGGGGCGCCGCGCGACCGTTTCACCTCGTCGCCCATACCCCGGCACTACCCGGGCCGGCCGCGGGTCAACCTCGCGCCGGCCCGGTGCCCGCGGCTCAGCCGTCGTAGAGCGCGCTGCCGCGCTGGTACTGCTCCCAGGAGAGGTTCCAGTCGGTCCAGCCGTTGCCCGGCTCGTACCGGCGGCCGGTGCCCTCGATGATCACCGGATCACCCCAGCGGTGGGTGAGGTCGAACAGCCACTCGGCGTTGTCCCGGGACATGTTGATGCAGCCGTGGGTGACGTTTTCCACCCCGAGTTCCGCGCCGGAGCGGACGGTCGCGTGGATGAACTCGCCGCCGGTGGTGTAGCGCATCGCGTACTCGATGTCGACCCGGTAGCCGAGGACCGGTCCCAGCTCCTCGTAGGTGTCGAACACCGTCTCGGCGTACTTCTCCATGATCACGAACGTGCCGCTGGAGGAGGGGAACTCGCGCCGGCCGAGGCTGACCGGGATGGAACGCAGCACCTCGCCGTCGCGGCGGACGATCATCTGGCCGGTCGCCTGGTCCACCGACATGATGATCTCCCGGCCGACGGTGACGTTGACGTTGAGGTCGTTGCGCAGGTACCGCCCGTCGCCCAGCGGCAGCCCGCCGGTGGTCAACCGGTAGTGGATCTGGGTGCCCGGCTGCCAGAACTTCTCCGGCCGGTAGTGGACCTCCCACCCGCTGCGCCAGTGCCAACTGCCCGGCTGCGGCGGCTCGGTGCGCACCTGCATCCGCCGCTCCACCTCGGCGCGGACCTCCTCGGGGATGATCTCCGGGTTGCCGGCGTCGTCCTTGAACTCGATGCGCAGCGGCATCGCCACCCCCACCTCGTCCTCGGAGGCCAGGAAGCTGAACACCCGGACGGTGTGCTCCGGCTCCTCCATGGTGGTGAAGGTGCTGTACGCGATGACCGGCTCACCGGTTGCCGACAGGGCGGTGAGGGTGGCGACGTAGGTGGT
>CAZSNW010000346.1:0-2091 GCA_964608245.1 uncultured Micromonosporaceae bacterium | reverse complement strand
CCACCGCCACCGGGCTGACCCTGTCCACGCTCGACCTGTCGGGCGCCCGCTCAGCCACGGAGGTGCTGGACGCGGTGGCGCGGACCGCCGCCGACGCCGCCCCCGACGCGGTGATCCTCGGCCACGGCTGGGACGAGTCGACCTGGGAGCGGCCGGAGCCACCCGACGCCGACGCGCTGCAGCGCGCCGCCGGTGACCGGATGGTCTACCTCACCCAGGCCAGCATGCACTCGGCGCTGTGCTCCCGCGCGCTGCTGGCCGCCGCGCCGCAGGCGGCGGCCGCCCCTGGCTTCGACCCCTCCGGGTGGCTGCGGCGGGACGCCCACCACGCGGTGCGGTCGGTGGCGTTGGGCGCAATCGGCCCGGTCCAGCGCACCGACCTGCAACGCGCCGCGCTGGCCGCGGCCGCCGCCCGGGGCGTCGCCGCCGTCCACGAGTGCGGCGGGCCGCAGATCTCTTCCGAGGCGGACTTCACCGGCGTACTGGCGCTGTCGGGCCAGGGCCTGCCCGAGGTCTACGGCTACTGGGGGGAGCTCGGTGGCGCGCAGCGGGCCCGCGACCTGGGGGCGGTCGGCGCCGGCGGCGACCTGTTCGCCGACGGGGCGCTGGGTGCGCGTACCGCGCACCTGCGGCAGCCCTACGTCGACGCCGACGGCACCGGCCACGGCTACCTCACCGCCGAGCAGGTCCGCGACCACCTGCTGGACTGCCACGCGCACGGCCTGCCCGGCGGGTTCCACGCCATCGGCGACGCGGCCCTGCAGACCGTGCTGGACGGGTTCGCCGCTGCGGCGACGAGTCTGGGCGCCGCGCGGCTGCGCGCCGCCCGCCACCGGATCGAACACGCCGAACTGCTGGACCGGCCGATGATCGCCCGGCTCGTCCAGTTCGGCATCATCGCCAGCGTCCAGCCGGTGTTCGACCGGCTGTGGGGCGGCCCGGACCGGATGTACGCGCAGCGGCTGGGGGTCGAACGGGCGATGGCGACCAACCCGTTCGGTGCCATGCACGCCGTCGGGGTCGCCATGGCGTTCGGCTCCGACTCGCCGGTCACCCCGCTGGACCCGTGGGGCGGGGTGCGGGCGGCCGCCCTGCACCACAACACCACCTACCGACTCGGGGTACGCGCGGCGTTCGCCGCCCACACCCGGGGCGGCTGGCGGGCGGTCGGCCAGGACGACCACGGGGTCCTGGTGCCCGGGGCGCCGGCGACGTTCGCGGTCTGGGACACCCCCGGCGGCCGCGACGGCACCCTGCCGCTGCTGTTCGCCGGGCGCGACGAACCGGTCCCGGACCCGGTGTGCCGGCGCACCGTGCTGCGCGGGACGGTCATCTACGACGTGGAGGGAGAGGACCAACGGTGAGCGGCGACCGCGGCATGCTCAACCTGGATCCGGCGCTGGTGGCCCGGGCCCGCGAGCTCGCCCGCGAGGCGGGACGGCCGGTGGTGGAGATGGCCCGCAGCCACACCACCGTCTCGGTGGAACGGGCGGTGCTGCGCCTGGCGGGCCTGACCGGCGCCGACACCGACGGCACCCCGTGGGTCAACCACCTGGTGGACGCGGTCAAGACCGGGCCGGGCCTGGCGCACGGAGTGTGCCTGCCGGTCTTCGACGCCCTCGTGCAGCAGGGCCGCGACGCCGACCCGGCGACCGGGCTGCGGGCGCTCGCCGAGCAGGCCGCGGCCGGGACGCTGCAGCTGCGGCTGCCCGAGGGCGGGGCGGCCGAGGCGGCCCGCCGCGCCGCCCGTCGCGCGGTGGCCGCCGGCATCGACCGGATCGACCAGCGCCGGGCCGAACGCGAACAGCTGATCGCGAGGCTGGGCGACCCGCGGCAGCGCCCCTGGCTGTACCTGATCGTCGCCACCGGCGACATCTACGAGGACGTCGAACAGGCCAAGGCCGCCGCCCGCGCCGGCGCCGACGTCATCGCGGTGATCCGCTCCACCGGACAGTCGCTGCTGGACTATGTGCCGGAGGGGGCGACCCGTGAAGGGTACGCCGGCACGTACGCCACCGGCGAGAACTTCCGGATCATGCGCGCGGCCCTCGACGAGGTCAGCGAGGAGCTGGGCCGCTACGTGCGGCTCAC
>CAZSNW010000345.1:0-2095 GCA_964608245.1 uncultured Micromonosporaceae bacterium | reverse complement strand
GCTGGCGGGGGCGACCGACAACCCCCACGAGTGCGTGGCCCGGTGCACGTTCGTGGTGGTCGGCGCCGGCTACACCGGCACCGAGGTGGCCGCGCACGGGCACCTGCTCACCCGGGCGATGATGCGCCGCCACCCGCGGCTGCACGGCATCCGCACCCGGTGGCTGCTGCTCGACATCGCCCCGAGGCCGCTGCCGGAGCTGGACGAACGGCTGGGCCGCGCGGCCGCGCAGGTGCTGAACCGGCGCGGGGTGGAGCTGCGGATGGAGACCTCGGTGGCGGAGGCCACCGCCGGCGGGGTACGGCTGTCCGACGGCGAGTTCGTGCCCAGCCGGACGCTGGTCTGGTGCGTCGGGGTGCGCCCGGACCCGCTGGTGGAGTCGCTGCGGCTGCCCACCCGCAAGGGACGGCTGGTGGTCGACGAGTACCTGCGGGTACCCGACCGCCCGGAGATCTTCGCCAGCGGGGACGCCGCCGCCGCGCCGGTGCTCCACCGCCCCGGCGAGATCAGCCCCAAGAACGCGCAGTACGCGGTCCGGCAGGGCAAGGTGGCCGCCGCCAACCTCGCCGCTTCGCTCGGCCGCGGCCGGTTACGGCCGTACCGCCACCGCGAGCTCGGGTTCGTCGTGGACCTCGGCGGTGTCCAGGCCGTGGCCAACCCGATGGGCCGCGTCCTCACCGGCCCGGTGGCCGCGGCGGTGACCCAGGGTTTCCACCTGTGGTCGATCCCCGGCAACCGGCTGCGCATCGCCGCGGACTGGCTGCTGAGCGGGGTGCAGCCGCGGCAGATCGTGCAGCTGGGGCTGGTCGGCCCGCCGCAGGTGCCGCTGGACACCGCCTCCCCCGAGGTGGTGACCCGGGCCGGCTGACCACGCCGGTGTCCGGCGGTCCCGAAGTCACAGGGAGTCGATGCGGGCGACCTCGTCGGGGCTGAGCCGGAAGCTGTACAGGTCGAAGTTGCTCGCGATGCGGTCGGGGTCGCCGGACTTGGGGATCACCGGGATGCCGTGCTCCAGGTGCCAGCGCAGCACCACCTGCGCGGTGGTGACGCCGTGGCGCCGGGCGATCTCCACCAGCACCGGGTCACTCAGCCGGGTGTCCTTCAACGGGCTGTACCCCTCCAGGACCACGGAGCGTTCCCGGTGGGCGGCGATCACGGCCGGGTCGTACCGGCGCGGGCTGAACAGGATCTGGTTGACGGCCGGGGCCTCGCCGGTGGCCGCGATGAGCCGGTCGAGCTGGGAGACGCGGTAGTTGCTCACCCCGACCGCGCGGGCGAGGCCCTCGTCGCGGACGGCGAGGAACTCGCGCCAGGTCGCCACCCCGCCGTCGCGGTCCGGCGGGGAGTGGATGAGCCACAGGTCCACGTACCCAATGCCGAGCGCCTCCAGGCTCGCGGCGATCACCCGGCGCTCCCGCCCGGCGTCGGAGGGCAGCAGCTTCGTGGTGACGAAGACCTGCTCCCGCGGGACCCCGCTGTCCCGGATCGCCTGCCCGATCTCGGCCTCGTTGCGGTACATGGTCGCGGTGTCGATGTGGCGGTAGCCCACCCGCAGCGCGTGCCGCACCGCCTCGTAGGCGTGGCGGCCGCGCAGCTGCCAGGTGCCGAACCCCACCATGGGCAGGGCGACGCCGCCGGGCAGCGTCACCTCCACCGCGTCGGACGTCGTCATGCCCTGCATTCTGCCGGTCGCGGGCGACGGCGGGGCGCCGGTCGTCACCCGAGGGCGGTGCGGCGGTCACCAACTGGCGTAGTGCGGCTGGCCCTCCTTCTGCCCGGCCACGGTCTGCACGCCGATCACGGCCCGCTCCTGGAACGAGGCGACGTCGGCGGCGCCGGTGTACGCGAACGCGCTGCGCAGGCCGGCCACGATCGTGTCGAGGATGTCCTCCACGCCGGGACGCTGCGGGTCGAGATACATCCGCGCCGAGGAGATGCCCTCCTCGAACAGGCCCTTGCGGGCCCGCTCGTACGGCGACTCGTCGGCGGTGCGCAGGCGTACCGCCCGGGCGGAGGCCATCCCGAAGCTCTCCTTGTACGCCCGGCCGTCGGCGTCGCGCATCAGGTCGCCCGGGGACTCGTGGGTGCCCGCGAA
>CAZSNW010000344.1:0-2110 GCA_964608245.1 uncultured Micromonosporaceae bacterium | reverse complement strand
CAAGCACCCCCACCAGGAGTTCATCCAGATCGACACCACGAACATCCTGTTCATCCTGGGCGGCGCCTTCGCCGGCCTGGAGGACATCATCGCCGCCCGGGTGGGCCGCAGCGGGCTGGGCTTCCTCGCCAACCTGCGGTCCCTGGCGGAGCGCAACGTCGACGACCTGCTGTCCCAGGTCATGCCCGAGGACATGATCAAGTTCGGGCTGATCCCGGAGTTCATCGGCCGGCTACCGGTGATCACGACGGTGCGCAGCCTCGACAAGGAGGCCCTGGTCCGCATCCTCACCGAGCCCCGCAACGCGCTCGTCAAGCAGTACCAGCGCCTGTTCGAACTGGATGGGGTCGACCTGGAGTTCACCCCCGACGCGTTGGAGGCGATCGCCGACCAGGCGATGAAGCGCGGCACCGGCGCCCGCGGCCTGCGGGCGATCATGGAGGAGGTGCTGCTGCCAGTCATGTACGAGGTGCCGAGCGACCCCGACGCCGCCCGGGTGGTCATCGACCGCGAGGTCGTGCTCGAGAACGTCAACCCGACGATCGTCCCGCGCGACTACCGCTCCCGCCACGCCGCCTGACAGCAGCGGTCCACCGGCCGGGGCATACGCTGGAGGGCGTGAAGGTCGCGGTATGCCAGCTGGATGCCGGCGCCGACCGGGACGCCAATCTCGCCACCGCCCGCGAGCTGCTGCGCCGGGCGGCGGCCGAGGGCGTGGACCTGGCGGTGCTGCCGGAGTACGCCGACCACTTCGGGCCGCCCGGCACCGCGCCGCCGGCCGAGACGGTCGACGGTCCGTACGTCTCCGCGCTCGCGGCGACCGCGGCCGAGCTCGGCATCTGGGTGGCGGCCGGCTCGTTCCACGAGGCCGGGCCGGACGGCCGGGCGTACAACACCGCGCTGGTCTTCGACCGCACCGGCGCCCTCGCCGCCACCTACCGCAAGATCCACCTGTACGACGTGGAGATCCCCGGGCGGATCTCGTTCCGCGAGTCGGACACGGTGGCGGCCGGCGACACCCCGGTGGTGGTCGACGTCGAGGGCGTCCGCGTCGGCCTGTCGATCTGCTACGACCTGCGGTTCCCCGAGCTCTACCGCCGGCTGGTCGACGACGGTGCCCAGGTACTGCTGGTGCCCTCGGCGTTCCTGCTGCAGACCGGCCGGGACCACTGGGAGGTGCTGCTGCGCGCCCGGGCGATCGAGAACCAGTGCTACGTGGTGGCGGCTAGCCAGATCGGTGACCACGGGCCGGGCCTCACCTGCTTCGGGCGCAGCATGGTGGTGGACCCGTGGGGGCTGGTGGTGGCCTGTGCGCCCGACGAGGTCGGCGTCACCACCGCCGTGCTGGACTTCGACCGGTTGGCCCGCATCCGCGCCGGATTGCCGGCACTGGCGCACCGACGGCTCCGCTGAGCCGCCGGCGCCGGCCACCGCGTACGCCGGCGTCAGCCGGGCGGCAGGAGGAGCCCGACCGCGCACAGGGCGACCAGCCCGCCGCCGGTGAGCAGCAGGGCGGTGGTGAGCCGGGACGGGCCGCGGCCGGCCAGCCGGACGCCGGCGACAACCACGGCCGCCAGCACGAACAGGGCGATCAGCGTCTGCCAGAACGGCAGCAGCAGACCGAGGAGCGCGTCCGGGGGACCGGCGGGGGTGGCAGCCATGGCCCCACTCTGACACGCCGCAGGGACCCGTGCCCGTCGTCGACCGTGGCCGGTGTCCGGACGGCCACGCCACCGGACCGGTCAGACGGGCACGACACCGGTAATCAGGTCGCTGGTCGACTGGCAGGTCTCCGTAGACTGGTCCGGTGAGCCGTACACCGACCCTTCCCCCGGCCTACCAGCCGGCCGAGGTGGAGCAGCGCCACTACGCCCGGTGGGTGGAGGCCGGCTACTTCACCGCTGACGCGGACAGCAGCAAGCCGGCTTTCGTGATCATGATCCCGCTGCCGAACGTAACCGGCTCGCTGCACACCGGGCACGCGCTCGACCACACCATCCAGGACGCGCTCGTCCGCCGTCGCCGGATGCAGGGGTACGAGACGCTGTGGATGCCCGGCCTGGACCACGCCGGCATCGCCACCCAGAACGTGGTGGAGCGGCAGCTCGCC
>CAZSNW010000343.1:0-2129 GCA_964608245.1 uncultured Micromonosporaceae bacterium | reverse complement strand
GTCGCGTCCGCCCCGGCCCCGTAGAAGCCGGGGCTGGCCGGCAGTACGACCGCCCCGGCGTCGTGCAGGGCGAGCAGGTGCTCCAGGTGGCTGCGGGTGACCGGGGTCTCCCGGGGCACCACCACCACCGGCCGGCGCTCCTTCAGGTTCACCTCGGCCGCCCGCTGCAGGAGGTCCTTGGACAGGCCGAGCGCGATCCCGGCACAGGCGGCGGTGCTCGCCGGCACCACGACCATCCCGCGCGCCCGGTAGCTGCCGGACGACGGGCCGGCCGCCAGGTCCCCGGCCGGCCAGTACCGCACGTCCGCGTCGCCGAGGTCCCGCCCCAACCAGGCCGCCAGGTCCTCCCGCCAGTGGGTGTCCCGGAACCGCACCCCGGTCTCGTCCAGCAGCGTCAGCCGCGCCGCCCGGGACACGACGAGGTCCACCGGCAGGCCGGCGTCCAGCAGGCCGCGGATCACCGCCTGCGCGTACGGGGTGCCGGAGGCGCCGGAGACGCCGACGATCCACGGGACACGACCCTTGCTCATCGCAGCCCACCGAGCAGCACCAGGTCGGCCAGGGCGAACACGAACAGGGCGATGCCGATGAACCCGTTCGCGGTGAAGAACGCCCGGTTGACCCGGGACAGGTCGTCCGGGCGCACGATCGCGTGCTCGTAGGCGAAGCCGGCCGCGGCCACCGCCAGCCCCGCCCACCACAGCCAGCCCAGCCCGACCAGCGCGCCGTACCAGACGAACAGGCCGAACGTCACCACGTGGGCAACGATCGCGGCGCGCAGCGCGAACCGCACCCCGTAGCGGGCCGGGACGCTGCCCACGCCCTGCGCCCGGTCAACCTCCGCGTCCTGGCAGGCGTAGATCAGGTCGAACCCGCCGATCCACAACCCCACGGCCACCCCGAGCACCCACGCCGGGCCGGATCCGGCGAACGTGCCGGTCACCGCGAGCCACGCCCCGACCGGGCCGACCGCCTGGGCGAGCGCGAGCCACGCGTGCGGCCAGTTGGTGAACCGCTTGGCGTACGGGTAGACCACCAGCACCGCGGCGGCGAGCGGCGACAGCACCGCGACCAGCGGGTTGAGCGCCAGCGCCGTGGCCACGAACACCACCAGCGCCACCACCGCGCCCACCTTCGCGGTGCGCAGGCTCACCACCCCGGTCACCAGCTCCCGCGAGGCGGTACGCGGGTTGCGGGCGTCCAGGTGCCGGTCGACGATCCGGTTGACCGCCATGGCGAACGTCCGGGCCGCCACCATCGCCACCGTCACCAGGACGAGCACCAGCCAGTCGACCCGTCCGCTCGTGCGGTGCATCGCCGCCAGCGTCGACAGGTACGCGAACGGCAGGGCGAAGACCGAGTGCTCGACCGCCACCAGGCGCAGGAACGCGCGTACCGGGCCGGGCCTCGCCGCCGGGGCCGGGGCCGCGGCGGCCGCCTCGGCGGTCACCGGCGGCCCTTTCGCCGGGCGCCCCGCCCCGCGCCGGCGGCCCGGTCGT
Source organism: uncultured Micromonosporaceae bacterium (assembly GCA_964608245.1). Classification (GTDB taxonomy): domain Bacteria; phylum Actinomycetota; class Actinomycetes; order Mycobacteriales; family Micromonosporaceae; genus Natronosporangium. The sequence continues at coordinate 630 of CAZSNW010000343.1, read as the reverse complement.
CGCCGTCGAGCGGCGGCAGCCCGTACTCCGACCACCGGCGGTCCACCCGCGCCTTGATCTCCGGCGACATCACCGCCTCGGCCGGCCAACCGCGGGTGTACCCCTCGGTGGGCCACTTGCGTGTGGCGTCGATGCCCACCTTGCCGCCCCAGAACTGCTGGTAGGAGCCGTGGTCGAGGTGGTCGACCGGGCCGGTGGTGAGAACCAGGTCGTGGGCGTAGTCGACGTTGCCGAACGCCCGCCACGCCACCTCGTGGTAGTCGTGCACGTCGCAGTCGTCGTCCACCACGACGATGAGCTTGGTCAACGACAGCAGGTGGGCGCCCCAGATGGCGTGCATGACCTTCTGGGCGTGCTTGGGGTAGCGCTTGCGGATCGACACGATCACGCAGTTGTGGAAGACCCCGGCCTCCGGCATCGAATAGTCGACGATGTCCGGGATGAGCAGCTTCAGCAGCGGCAGGAAGATCCGTTCAGTGGCGTACCCGATCGGTCCGTCCTCCTGCGGCGGCTTGGAGGTCACGATCGTGTGGTAGACCGGGTCGCGCCGCATGGTCATGGCCTGCACGTGCAGCACCGGGAACGGCTCGACCGGGGTGTAGAAGCCGGTGTGGTCGCCGAACGGCCCCT
>CAZSNW010000342.1:0-2143 GCA_964608245.1 uncultured Micromonosporaceae bacterium | reverse complement strand
CGACCACCCCGGCGGCCTGCCCCGGCGCCTTGATGAACAACGGCACCCACGCCAGTTCCGGCAACGCCCGGCCGGCGTGCTCCGGACCCCGCCTCCCGCCCGGTACGAACCGCCCGGTCGCACCGGGGGTGAAGCCGTGCCCGTGGTCGGAGGTGACCACCAGGAGGGTGTCGTCGTAGACCCCGGCGCGGCGCAGCGCCGCCACCACCTCTCCCAGCAGCCGGTCGGTGTACTCCAGCTGGGCGAGGTGCCGTTGCCTGGCCAGCTGCGACCACCACGGGCCGTCCGACGGGAGTCTCTCCGGTGCCTCGTACCGGGCGCCCGACGGCAGGTACACCCACGGCGAGTGCGGCAGAAGCAGGTGGAGGAAGTGCAGCGTGGGCCGGTCGTCGTCGGCCGGCGCGTCCGCCTCCAGCCAGTCGAGGAACTCCACGAACCGGGACGGCCGGTTCTCCGCGCGCGCCCGGGCGAACAGGAACTCGGGGCCCAGCTCGGCCGCGTCCCGCTCCAACCGCAGGCGCTCGGCCACGGTCGGCTCGGTGAACCCGGCGACCGGGTCGCGCACCGGGTCGAACGGCGAGAGGAGTTCGCCCAACAGCGTCCAGGTCTCGGCGAGCGCCGCGCCGAACCCGCCACCGGCCCGTGTGGAGTCGCACTGCCACGGTGGACACAGCTGGCTGATCGTCTCCACGGCACGGACGCGGTAGACGTCCGCCACCGCGGTGAACAGGTTGTCCGGATAGGTGCGGTGGTGGGCGGCCACCTCGGCGGTCGGGTAGCGCCCGGTGAGCATCGCCGGCAGCGCGTACGGCGTCCAGCCGGCCACCGTGGTCGCGTTGCGCCACCAGGTCGACTCGGCGGCCAGCGCGGCGAAGTGGGGGAACCGCTGCGCGTCGATCGTGCCGTCACCGTCCAGCAGGGACACGAGCGGCAGTTCGTCGAAGACGATGAGCACCACCGGCGGGTGTGGACCGGTGGCGGGCCGGTCGTCGGCGGGCGCGGCCGTGCCGCCGGGCGGTGGACCGGCCGGGGCCAGCAGCGCGGAGGCCGGCGAGGCGAACGCGAACAGCAGCGCGAACACCAACGGCCCCACCGCCGCCACCCGCACCACCTGCCGCACCGCCGACCAGCGGACGAACGCCCACCACACCAGCCCGGCGGCGATGGTGGCGGCCCCGGCCAGCAGCCAGCCGCGCCACGCCACCAGCTGCTTGCCGACCTGCATCAGCAGCAGCACCAGCAGCACACCCACCGACGCCAGGTGCACCCGGTGGCGTACGCGCGGCCCGAGGAGTCGCGAGGCCAGCCCGGGCAGCCACACCCCCAGCGGCGGCACCAGGACCACCAACGCCACCAGGCCGAGCACCGACCAGCCCGACACCCCGTGGAAGAGGAAGAAGTCCGGGCTGTGCCCCAGCACGTCCAGCAGCGGCTGCACCACCACGAACCCGCACAGGGCGAACAGCTCGACCAGGAACCGCCATTCGCGCCGCCACCCCGGTCGGGCGGCCGGGGTGGCGGCGGTGGTCGGGTGCGGGCCGGTGGACGGCGGCGATGAGGCGGGGGGCGCAGCCACCGTCACCGGGTGCGGGCCAGTCCGACGTACTCGGCCAGCGATTCGGGGTTGGCGAGCGCGCCCTCGGCCGCGGCCTTCTCCACCGGCGTACCGGTGAGGATCCTCTTCACCGGCACCTCGAGCTTCTTGCCGCTGAGCGTGCGCGGCACCGCGCGTACCTGGTGGATCTCGTCCGGCGCGTGACGTGGCGACAGGGCGCGGCGCAGCTCCGCGACGATCCGGCCGCGCAGCTCGTCGTCGAGCGTCGCCCCCTCCTTCAGCACGACGAACAGCAGCAGCTGGTCGGTGCCGTCGGCGGTGCCGTCCGTGAGGTGCACCACCAGCGAGTCGACGACCTCGGGCAGGCCTTCCACCACCGAGTAGAACTCCGCGGTGCCCAGCCGCACCCCGCCCCGGTTGAGGGTGGCGTCGCTGCGGCCGGTGATCACGCAGGAGCCGCGGTCGGTGAACGTCACCCAGTCGCCGTGCCGCCAGACCCCCGGGTAGACGGCGAAGTACGCCTCCCGGTAGCGCTCGTGACCCGGGTCGTTCCAGAAGCCGACCGGCATCGACGGCATCGGCTCGGTC
>CAZSNW010000341.1:0-2178 GCA_964608245.1 uncultured Micromonosporaceae bacterium | reverse complement strand
GATCCGGACGTGCGTCGGGTTCGGCGCCTGGGCGAGGATGACGTCGCGCAGGTCGGCCCCGCTGTGCCGGTCGACCATCACCGCGGGGATGGCGGTGCCGGCGAGCCCGCCGGGCGCGATCGGCGGACCGGCCCCGTTGTTGGCGTAGATCACCGCGACCGCGCCGGCGGCAACCGCGTTGGCCTGCTTGTCCGGGAAGGTGCAGTCGCCGCGCTCGATCAGCGCGATGGTGCCGCTGAACGAACCGGCCGGGAACGGCGAGCAACCGGTGCTGTTCCCCGGCGACACCTGGCCGGCGAACCGGATCTCCGCCTGGAGGTCGGAGGTGACCTGGACGCCGCCGCCGGGCGGTGCCAGCAGGCCGGTCAGGCCGGGCACCGGGCCGCTGTCCGTGAACACGTCCACGGTGTGGCCGACCACCCGCTCGTGGGTGCTGGCGGCCACCGCCGCGTTCCACGGGCCGGTGTGCGCCACGGTGCCGGCGCCGGGGCCATCGTTGCCCGCCGCCGCGGCCACGAAGATGCCGGCCTGATAGGCCTCCAGGAACGCCAGGTCGACCAGGTCGGTCCACGGGCTGTCGGTGCCGGAGATCGAGAAGTTGAGCACGTCCACGCCGTCGGCGATGGCCTGGTCCACCGCGGCCACACTGCTGCTGACCGGGCAGGTCGGGAAGCAGACCAGGTAGGAGACGATGTTCGCGCGCGGCGCCACCCCCTGGATGGTGCGGGTGACCGTGCTGTTCCCCATGGTGAAGGTGGCCTCGTGGATGTTGCCGGCGATGGTGCTGGCGACGTGGCTGCCGTGGCCCTGCACGTCCTGCGCGTTCGGCGAGGACGGGTGGAAGTTCCACGCGCCGATCAGCTTGTCGTTGCAGATCGGCTCGTGGTTGGGGTGGGACGGGTCGCAGACCCCGAGGAAGTTGCCCGACCCGAACGGGTTGGTGTGCACGTACCCGTCACCGGCCGTCGCCGCGAACGACGGATGGTGCGGGTTGATACCCGTGTCGAGCAGGCCGACGATGACACCCTCGCCCCGGGTCGCCAGGTCGGCGCCGGTGTCCCCATCCCAGAAGCTGGCCGAACCGATCAGGTCGTGACTGACGTCAGTCGCCAGCTCACGCACCTCGTCCGGCACCACGGCGGCCACGCCCGGCAACGACGTCACCCGGGCCGCCTCCTCCGCGCTCAGCCGGACCGCGAAGCCGTTGATGACGTTGCGGTAGCTGAACCGCACGTCAACCGACCGCCCGAGCTCACGCTCGATCGCCCCGCGTACACCGGCCTGCCGGTCGGCCAGGTGCTCCAGGTACGCACCGCTGGCAGCGGTCGTGACGTCCAGCTTGGCGGCACCGGTCACCCGCGGACTGGTCGCCGCCAGACCCGCGACACCACCGGCGTACGTGGCCAGCGACGGCTCCTCAAGCCGGATAACGTACAGGCCGCTCGGGGACTCGGCCACGGCGCTCGCCGCCGACAGCGAAGCACCGTCCGGAATGTCCGGTGCAGCCGGAGTCAACGACGGCGACTGCGCCGCCACGGGTTGCGCCATCGCGACCACCAGACCGGTGGTCACCGCTAGTGCCGATAACCTGAAAAATCGTCGCGAACCCGCCGGGGTCCCTTCACGAGGTCGCGCCACCTTGGCTCCTCCCATTCCTGTATCGACAGGGCCCCCGTGCATCTGGTGTGACTGTGGGCCGTGCACCCGGTGTGACTGTGGGCCGTGCACCCGGTGTGACTGTGGGCAACCTATAGAGGGCCCCCTTCATGGACAAGGTGAGTGACCGGTACAAGACACCACCGGGTTCGGGAAGGTCTGCAAGGTCCACTCAATACGGACAGTTCCGGCCGATACGCCGCGTGTGGAATGATCGATCGGTACCGGTAGAAGTGCCGGTACCGACACGGGGACACGGGTGAACGGCGCCGGTCGGGGCACGCCGAGCCGTGGTCGGGAGACCTCGAGCCGTGGTCAGGACACGCCGAGCCGCTGGAGGATCAGCTCCCGGACCGTGCGGGCGTCCGCCTGGCCGCGGGTGGCCTTCATGACCGCGCCCACCAGCACCCCGGCGGCCGCCACCTTGCCGTCGCGCACCTTCGCCGCGACCTCCGGGTTCGCCGCGATCGCCTCGTCCACCGCGGCCGACAGGGCAGCGGTGTCGGACACGACCGCCAGGCC
>CAZSNW010000340.1:0-2179 GCA_964608245.1 uncultured Micromonosporaceae bacterium | reverse complement strand
TACGCGGTGGTGTCCTCGTCGACCTCGACGAACACGACACCCGGTGTGTTGAGGTTCTTCTCGGCCCAGTCGGCCGTGACCAGCACCTTCTCGCGACTCATATCTGCTCCTGGGACTGTTCAGTGTGGACGGATGGTGAGTCGCCGTACGCGCACGCCGTCGGGCACCGCACGGCGACCCGGGGACGGATCTGCCGGATGCGGGACCGGACAGCGGACGGCGCGTGTGCCGGAACGTCCGAGAGAAGGCCGGCGTGCCGTCAGAGAAGAAGGCGGTGCACGCAGTCAGGCCCCGCGGTCACGCGGGGCGACACAGGCAGGTGGCCACGCGGCACAGGTCGACCGCGCGCCGCTTGGTGAGCATGACACCGCTCATGGCGACTGACGATAGCACCGATTCAGCGGTCCGGCCTAGTGAGCGGCACGTCGAACGCCTCCACCGCGACCACCAGGCCGGCGGGCTCGGCCCGGACCGAGGTGAGCGACAGCCCGTAGGGCAGTGGCGGGAGTTCGACCGTCACCGACAGGTCGCGCGCCACCCGGTCGACCACCGGTTGCGCGCCGGGCGGCAGCGCACGGCCGTCCGCCAGGCCGAGCCCGGTCACCTCGATCCGCACCGTGTGCCCGGTGACCGTCGCCTCAGCGGTGCCGACCAGCACCACCCGCTCACCGGACAGCTCCACCGGTACGCGGACGGACAGCCGCCCTTCGTCCGCCGCCAGCCGCAGCTCGTCGTAGCCGGTGACGCGCCGCACCTGCTCGTAGCCGAGGGTGGCGCTGCCCTGCAGGCGCGCGGCGTGGACGCTCCCCTCACCGGTGGCCAGGGCCCGGGCCGGCGCGGTCACCCCGGACGCGACGAGCTCCACCCTGGGCAGTCGGACCTCGTCGGAGCCGACGTCCCGCAGCCGCAAAGTCACCGACTCGTACCGGCCGGTGGCGACCTGGGTGAGGAACGGGAACCCGCCGACCGTCACCTCCGGCGGGGCGCTGCGCACATCGTGCGCGACCAGTTCGTCGGCCACCCGGTCGGCCAGGGTGCGCCCGGTGGCGAAGGCGGCGGCCCGGTCGACCACCACCAGGACCGCGGCCAGTACCGCCAGAGTCAGCAGCCACCGGCTCGCGCGACGCACCGGTCCACTGTACGCAGCGCAGGCCGTCGCCCGCCCGTGGTCGCCGGCGGCGACCTCACAGGTAGCGCGGTACGAGGAAGATCGCGCTCGCCGCGTACACCAGCGGGGCGGCCAGGGCGAACGCGGCCAGCGGGCCCTGCATGTGCCGGGCGGCCCACATGGTCGGCAGCTCCCCGGCGATCCGCCGGCCGGCCTCGGCGTACCCGGTCGACAGGTCGGCGAGCACCGCGGTGACCGCGGTCACCAGCCCCACCAGGGCACCGGACATCGGAGTGAACCCGCGCACGTAGCTGCCGAGCACCGCGGCGGCCGCGGTGCCGACCATCGCGCCCAGCACCACCCCGGTGGCGCCGCGCGGCACCTGCGGGGCCATCCGCGGCGACGGGTAGAACGCGTCGGTGAGCCGGGCGACGAACACCGCCACCCCGGCGGCGGTCAGGCCCACCAGGATCGTCTGGGTGCCGCTGGGCAGCCGGGTGAGCACCACCAGGGACGCGAACGCCACCACCCCGACCACCACCACCGCGGTGGAGCCGAGCGCCTCCGTGACCCGCTGCCGGCCGGCCCGGCGCGACAGCTGGGCGACGACCCCGGCGACGAACCCGCCGGCCGCCACGTAGGCCAGCGGGACGATGTCGGCCCTGGTGGGCACCACGGCCGCCACGTCCGCGGCGACGGCCGCGAGCAGCCCCACCGTCGCCACCTCCCGTGGCCCGGGCGGGCGCATCGCCACCGTGAACGCGAACACCAGCAGCACCTGGACGCCGAACGCCACCACCGCGTAGGGCACCCGGGCCACCCCCACCCCGGCGGTGTGCGCGCCGAAGATCAGGCCGGTGGCGAGCATGGCGGCGAAGACGGCGATCGCCACCGACAGCAGCCGGCGCACCGGCGTGACCGGGACCGGGGCGGGCGCCGGCGGGCCGGAGGTGGGTCGGGCCGGCGGGCCGGAGGTCGGGCCGGACGCCCGACCGGGGCCGCTCCCGGTGGGCCGGCGGGTGGCCGGCTGCCCGGGTCCGGGCGGGGCGCCCGGGACCGGCCGGGGCGACG
>CAZSNW010000339.1:0-2193 GCA_964608245.1 uncultured Micromonosporaceae bacterium | reverse complement strand
GCCGCGGGATCACTGTGGCGTCCTACGACCTGCGCGGTCACGGCACCGCCCCGGTCACGGCACCGGCCCGGTCACAGCACCGGCTTGGTGTCCGCCAGCAGCCGGTCGATCTCCTCCACCACCGCCAGCCGGCTGGGCATGGTCGGCTCGATCACCGGCCGGCCGCGCCGGTCCAGCGCCCCCCAGGTGCCCTGCGGGGTGCCGATCAGGTACGCCACCGGGTGGATCACGATCTGCGCGTGCTGCGGCGGCACGATCACCCGGCCGGTGCGGTCGACCACGCCCTTGCCCGTGTCGGCCTCGACGATCGCGAGTCCCTCGTCGGTGAAGCCGTCCAGGTAGCGGCCGTCGACCAGGGCGGTGGCGAAACCGCGGTACTGGAAGGGCACGACCACCCGGCCGGTGCTGTCCACCGCGCCCCAGCCGCCGCGCCGGACCGCGGCGATGCCGCGGCGGAACGGCCGGACGTCGTCGAACCCGGTGGAGATCACCACCCGGTTCTTCTTGTCGATCGCGACCCAGTTGCCGACGCCGTCCCGGGAGACCCAGGCCAGCCCCTCGGAGAAGGAGCTCACCCCCAGCCACCCGGCGCCGGGGTCGATGAGCTGCGCCCCGGACTCGTCGATGAGTTCCCAGCTCTCGCTGTCGGGCCGGCGTACCCACGCCACCCCGTCGCGGAACGGCTGCACGTCGGCGAAGACCGCCACGATCACCAGGTTGCCGTCCTTGTCGGCGTAGCCCCAGGTGCCGTGCTGCTCGTCGTACCACGGCGTGGGCGGCTGGTGCAGCTGGAGGATCTCCTCCATGGTGCGCGGGTACGGGCCCATGCCGTGCTCGGCGATCCGGCGGGCCACCGCCGCCAGCGCCAGCTCGGTGCGTTCGATGAGTTCCGGGTCCTCCACCTTGCGCAGTTCCAGGGCGCGCTCGAAGTGGATGCAGGCCTCGATGTAGCGGCCCTGGTCGTAGCAGGACCGGCCGGCGTGCTCGTGCATGGTGGCGCGCAGCCGGTCCGGCAGCTCCGGCGAGTTCGCCAGCGCGAACAACCGGTCCGCCTCGGCGAAGTCACCCCGCCACTGCAGCACGTGCGCCAGCCGCGCCTGCGTGATGGCGATGCGCCGCAGCTGCCCGGTGGCCTCGGCGTGGGCGAGCGCCAGCTTGGCGTCGGCAAGCGCCTTGTTGAGGTCACCGAGGATGCGCGACACCACCGCCCGCAGGCTCAGCAGTCGGGCGCGGGAGGCGTTGTCGCTGGCCTTGTTGAGCTTCTCGGTCAGCCGGTCCCGCAGCTCCCGCAGCTCGTCCGGGTTGTCGACGATCTCCCGCAGCGTCTCCGGGTGGAAGCGCCACGTGTAGTTGGCCAGCACCTCCTCCGGATCCGGCCGCGGGTCGTCCTCCTGCTCCGGCTTCTCCGGTTCGGCGTCCTCGGCCGCCGGCGGGGTGCCGTCGGGTGCGGGCGGCCCGCCGGCCGGGGGCGCGGAGGTGGGGGTGCGCTGGCCGGGCACGACGACCGGGGCCAGCATGGTCGGCGCGCTCAGCGCGGTCGCCGCGCCCGACGCGGGCCCGGTGGGCGCCGGGCGGGCCGGAGGCGGGCCGCCGGCCCCGGGCGCGGGCCGTACCGGTGCGGACGGCGCGCCGGGACGGACCGCGTACATGGGCACGGGCGCGCCGCTGGTGGGCGCGGCGGGCGCGGGGGAGGAGGGCGCCGAGGACACCGGCGGGGCAGCCTGGTGCGGCGCCGGAGAGACCGGCGGCGGGGTCTGGTGCGGCGCCGGGGACACCGGGGCGTTGCCGGCCGCCGCAGGCGGCGGCCCGGCCGGGTGGTGCGCCGCCGGTGCCGGGTGCGGCGGCCGCATCACCGGCGGGTACGGACCCGGCCGCTGACCGGCCGGCGGGGGCGGGGTCGGCCAGCCGGCGCCCGGGTGGGGAGCCGGCGGAGGCGGTGGCACGGCGCCCGGCGGCACCGCACCCACCGGCGGCACCGGACCCGGGTGCGGGGGCGTGACCGGGGGCCGCGGCGGCACCCCGCCGACGTGCGGCGGCACCGCAGGCCCGGGCACCGCGGCCCCGGGGTGGGGCACCGGCGCACCTGGCGGCACCGCCGGCCCGTGCGCAGGCGGCACCGGGCCGTGGCCGGGCGGCGGCCCACCGACCGGCGACCCGGGGCCGCCGGCCGACGGAGGGTAGGCCGCACCCGCT
>CAZSNW010000338.1:643-2200 GCA_964608245.1 uncultured Micromonosporaceae bacterium | reverse complement strand
CGGGAGGTCGCCCGCAACCGGCCCCTCACCCGCCCCCGCCCCGGCCCCGCGGACCTCGTCGGCATGCGCAAGTACGGGTTCACCGACGCCCGTCCCGTCCTCGAGCGCGCCTCGGCGCGCGAGACCGCCATGCGCGTCGCGCTCGGCGCCGTCGCCGCGGCCTTCCTCGAGCAGGCCGCGGGCGTCCGCCTGGTCTCCCACGTCGTCGCGATCGGCCCCGTCGCCGTCCCCGACGACGCCGTGGTCCCGATCCCCGACGACGTCGAGTTCCTGGACCAGGACCCCGTGCGGTGCCTGCACGCCGAGACCTCCGCCGCCATGGTCGCCGAGATCGACCGGTGCCAGCAGGACGGCGACACCCTCGGCGGCGTCGTCGAGGTCCTCGCCTACGGCGTGCCCACGGGACTGGGCACCTACACCCACTCCGACCGGCGCCTCGACGCCCGGCTCGCCGGCGCCCTCATGGGCATCCAGGCCATCAAGGGCGTCGAGGTCGGCGAGGGCTTCCGCACCGCGGCGCGCCGCGGCAGCCGGGCCCACGACGAGATCCGGCGCCGTCCCGACGGCACCGTCGAGCGCGTGACCCTGCGCTCAGGCGGCACCGAGGGTGGGATGAGCACCGGAGAGGTGCTGCGGGTGCGCGCGGCGATGAAGCCCATCTCCACGGTGCCCCGGGCGCTGGCCACGGTCGACGTGGCGACCGGTGAGCCGGCCACCGCCATCCACCAGCGGTCCGACGTCTGCGCCGTGCCGGCCGCGGGGGTCGTCGCCGAGGCGATGACCGCGCTGGTGCTCGCCGACGCCGTGCTGGAGAAGTTCGGCGGCGACAGCGTCCCCGAGGTGCGGCGCAACCTGCGGGCCTACCTGGCCGCGGTGCCGGAGACGATGCGCGGGAACTGGGCCGGTGCCTAGGCCGCGCGTGGTCCTCGTCGGCCCGCCCGGCGCCGGCAAGACCACGGTCGGCGAGGCGCTCGCCCGGCGCTGGGGGGTCGACCTCCGGGACACCGACCGCATCGTGGAGGAGACCCAGGGCCGGTCGGTGAGCGACATCTTCGTCCAGGACGGGGAGGGGACCTTCCGGGCGCTGGAGCGCGCCGCCGTGCTGGAGGCGCTGGGGACCCACGACGGCGTGCTCGCCCTCGGCGGCGGTGCGGTCATGGACGTGGAGGTCCAGCGCGCGCTGGAGGGGCACCGGGTGGTCTTCCTCGACGTGGGGATCGCCGACGCCAGCACCCGGATCGGGTTCGACGTGTCCCGTCCGCTGCTGGTCGTCAACCCCCGGGCCTCCTGGATCCGGCTGATGAACGCCCGCCGCCCGGTCTACGAGGCGGTGGCCTCGGTCCGGGTCGACACCGCCGGGCGCGGGGTCGACGACGTGGTCGCGGAGGTCGTCGCGGCCCTGGGGGAGCCGTGAGCGACCGGGTCGTCGACGTCGGCGGGGACTACCAGGTGGTGGTCGGTGCCGGTGCCCTCGACCGACTGGCGCCCCTCGTCGCCGGCCGCAGGGTCATGGTGGTGCACCAGCCCGGGCGGGAGGCCCTGCTGGAGCGGGTCGGC
>CAZSNW010000338.1:0-633 GCA_964608245.1 uncultured Micromonosporaceae bacterium | reverse complement strand
TGGCGAGCTGCACACCGCCGAGGTGCCCGACGCGGAGGCGGCCAAGGACGTGGCGGTCGCGGCGCGGCTGTGGGACCGGCTGGGCGGGGCCTCCTTCACCCGGACCGACCTCGTCGTCGGGCTCGGCGGCGGTGCCGTCACCGACCTCGCCGGGTTCGTCGCCGCCACCTGGCTGCGAGGCGTCGACGTCGTGCACCTGCCGACCTCGCTGCTGGCGGTGGTCGATGCCGCCGTGGGCGGCAAGACCGGCATCAACACCGCCGCGGGCAAGAACCTCGTCGGCGCCTTCCACCCTCCGGTGGCCGTGCTCTGCGACCCGGCCTGGCTGACGACCCAGTCGCGCGCGGACTACGTGTCCGGACTCGCCGAGGTGGTCAAGTGCGGGTTCGTCGCCGACCCGGTGATCCTCGACCTCGTGGAGCAGGACCCGGACGCCGCGACCCGGCCCACGTCACCGGTCACCGGTGAGCTCATCGCCCGTGCGGTGCAGGTCAAGGCCGACGTCGTGACCCAGGACCTGCGCGAGTCCGGGCTGCGCGAGATCCTCAACTACGGCCACACCCTGGCGCACGCCCTCGAGCAGGTCGAGGGGTTCACCTGGCGGCACGGGGATGCCGTGGCCGTCGGGCTGGT
>CAZSNW010000337.1:0-2203 GCA_964608245.1 uncultured Micromonosporaceae bacterium | reverse complement strand
CAGATTTGGCTGACCAACCACGGTGGTATCGCTCGTGGCGACACTGTGTACGGCACCACGATGGTTTGGGGGGTGTGACCGTGGCGCGACACAGGTTTGGTGGCGGGGCCGCCGATTGGGCGTTCGGCGCGGCGACCGCCGATGGTGTGAGCGGTCTCGCACAGCTGCGGCCGGGTGTGCAGGTAACGCTGTGGAATGCCGAGTCTGGCGGCACCCAGTACGAGGATTTGCTCGACGCCGACGAAAGTCCGATCACTGCGGTGACCACATCGGACGGTAGCGACGGGCGCGCGCCCGGGACGATCCCTCCGTTTTTCGGCCCGGACGAGGTCGTGTCGATGTGGGCCGAGGCCGATGGTGGGCCGCGGGTGCTGCTCGTCGCCGCGGACCTGGGCGAGACCATCGCGCAGGTCGCCGAGGACCTCACGGACCGCGTTGACGTGGTGTCGATGCAGGCTGCCACGGTCGCCTCTGACCTTTCCGGTCACCTGTCGGCGACCAACCCCCACGGCACCCAGCTGACGCACCTGGTCGATGTGGACGCGTCCGGTGCGACGACTGGCCAGGTGCTCGTGCGTGATTCGGACGGCACGTGGAGGCCGACCACGATCGAGGGCGCGACAGACGTGGTCCGGCTGACCGGCGAGCAGACCATTGACGGCCGTAAGATTTTCCAAAACAGTAGTGGGATTGGTGGGGATCTACAGGACTCGGCTGTCGTCATTTTCGCGCCGTCCGGGAACACGGCCGACATCCTGCGCAGCGCGACACCGGCGCGGAACCGCGTATTTTACTTGAACGAGGTTGGCGAGCCACGGGCAATCAGCCATCAGCCGAACACGGTGGCGTTGCGGGTCAAGCAACGGAGTTCGTCACAGACCGCCGACCTGACACAGTGGACAGAGAACAGCGACAACGTCGTATTGGCAAGGGTCACTGCCGACGGGCGCATCCTGGCACCGAACACCATGCACGCGCCATGGATATGGTCCGCGGCCGGCGACCAGGTCCAGGTCGGCGAGGGAGCCGCGCGGATCTACAACGACACCGAGGGCCAGCTGACCATCCGATCGGCACGCGCGTCCGCAGGCGTGCCACCAACCGGCGACAGCATCCTGATCGATATCAAGGTCAACGGGGCGAGCATCCTCACCTCGCCGCTGGAAATCACGGCTGGCACGCACACCAGCGGCCGAGTGACCGCGCTCGCCACCACCACGATCCCCACAGGCGGGTACATGACCGTCGACATCCTCCAGCTGGGGTCGGACACCCCCGGCGACCACATCACCGTCCAGCTACAGGTGGCCTAAAGATGCCGATCGCACGCGTGGGTGTGGAGACGGCGTGGGGGCCGACCGCCGACGACGAGGTCACTGTGGACGTCCCAGCCGGGGTGGGCGCGGGTGACCTGATGGTAGCGTTTGTTGGGCTGATTGGCGTGGTTGACGTTATCGCGCCGGCAGGGTGGACACCGATCGACGCGCCAGCGGACGCGGGTAGCAACCTGCGGGTCGGCGCGTACGTGCGCACCGCCAGCGGCAGCGAGCCAGCGGACTACACGTGGGAGCTCGGCAGCAATCGAAAATACTTCGGCTGCATCTTGGCGTACAGCGGAGTCGACTCGGTGTCGCCGGTCGCCGCGCACGCGAAAGCGGCCGACACCAGCACCGACACGATCTCGCCGTCCGGTGTGCTCGTGCCGGGCGGTGGGTGGCTGCTCACCGCCGCAGCCGGGAGGTACATGGGCACCCCGGTAGTGACGTGGTCCACATCGGACGGCAGCGACACCGAGCACCTAAACCTAGGCAGCGACGCCGAGGCGGCACAAAACATCACCGCCGCCGTGTGGGACTCCGGTGAACTCGCAGGCGGGTCGACCACGCGCACACTGACCGCGTCCGGCACGCTCGGCCTGCTCGCCGCGTGGGCGGTCGCTCTCGCTCCCGACGATGCGACCACCACGTGGGTGCCATGGACGGTCGGCGCGGCGCAGATCGGGGTGGAGGCTGATAGCTGATGTCTGATGGTGGTGGCAACCCGAACCCGGCGCGGATCACTCCGCAGATGTGGCGGCTGTGGACTGAGGCTCGAGCTGCCATGCCTGGGGTAAAGCTGGGCGGCATCTACGCCCACAAGCCCGGCTACCACTCCAGCCGGGAGGAAAACCTGGCCAGGTGGCCGGGGAACTACAGCATCCGGT
>CAZSNW010000336.1:0-2209 GCA_964608245.1 uncultured Micromonosporaceae bacterium | reverse complement strand
CGGCGGGGTCTGGTCCAAGTGCGCAAGCGGATCCTCCTTCTCACCGCAGGCGGCAACCGAGCCGAGCAGGAGCGCCACACAAGAGGCCAACGTCACCGATCGCAGCAGTCGGAGGCGAGTCATCGTGCCGCTTTCCCTCTCACCACAAGGAACCCTGACTCATCGACGTATGCCGGCATGAAGTCTAGACAAGACCATCGATGACCGCAGGAGTCGTCACGGCGCTGTGGATATCCGTATGGCAAAGGCACGGTGGTCGCAAGCGATCACGGCACTCGAGAGGAATCACCAGCTGGAGGTGAGGAGGGACGATCGCACCACGATGTTCTGCCGGGATCGCGACCGCAAAGGCTGTCAGCACTCCTGCACTGCGGCGGCTGCGAACATCAAAGCGGCACGGATGTCCTCATGTTCGAGGTACGGGTGGTCGTCAAGGATCTCGTCCACGGTCCGGCCGCCCGCGAGCTGGCCGAGCACACGGCAACCGTGACTCACGTGTCGCGGACGCACGGAAGGCCGCCCATCCTGGCAGGGTCGATGGCTATCCGCTCGTATGCCATCCCGTCATCGCACTCACGATCTTGACCAAGAAGTCGGTAATAGCCCGCAAAGCGAACTACCCGCGGAGCTCGACACCGTCGAGCCCGGTCACGCGCTCGCCGGGGACGTGGCCGCGGCGGTCGACGATGTGGACGACATCGCGTTGGTGACGTGCGTGCTCAACGCGGTCGACGACGCGGTGGAGCACTTCGACGCGAGCATCCGGTGGGGTCTGGACAGCATCCGGCACCTGCGGCCGCTGCTCGACCGCGCCCGCCGCGCCGGGCGTACCGTCGTGCTGACCTCCGACCACGGGCACGTCATCGAGCGCCGCACCGGCACCCTCGTGCCGCACGACAACATCTCCAGCGCGCGGTCGCGACCCGGCGACGGCGCGCCGGCCTCCGACGGCGAGGTGCTGGTCACCGGCCGGCGGGTGCTCGCCCACAACAATCGGGCCGTGCTAGCGGTCGACGAGGACCTGCGGTACGGGCCGTTGAAGGCCGGCTACCACGGCGGCGCTTCCCCGGCCGAGGTGATCGTGCCGGTGTGCGTCCTGGCGTCCTCCTCCCTGCCGGAGGGGATCGAGCTGCGCGAGGCCGGCCCGCAGGAACCCGCGTGGTGGCACGATCCGGCCCTCCCCTCCCCGGACGTCGACCGGGCCGACGCGGCATCCGGCGCCTCCACCGGGGCGCAGCCGATGTTGGTTGACGTCCCGCTACCCGCCGAGCAGGCGGCGAAGGTGGCGAAGGCGGTGGTGGACTCCCCGCGCTACCAGGCACAGAAGAAGCTGCTACCGAAGGGCGCGTTCACGGACCAGCAGATCGCCGACCTGCTCGCTTCCCTGCTGCAGGTGCCCGGACGCCGGCTCAGGCCGCACCAGGTCGCCGCCGCCCTCAAGGTGTCGCCGTTCGCGGTCCGCGACGCGATCGCCCAGGCCAGTCGACTGCTCAACGTCGAGGGTTTCCCGATCCTGGACCTCGACACGGACGGTGAGACGGTGATCCTCGACGGGCAGCTGCTGCGCGAGCAGTTCGAGATCCGCGGCTAGCCGTCGCCGTCTCGGGTCAGTGGTAGTAGACCAGCACGTGGACCTCCCTCACCGGGTACTCGGCGGTCGAACCCACCTGCACGTCCAGCACGCCGGAGTCGGTGCCGCCGTTGACCTGCCAGCGCAGCCGCCACGTGGTTACCCCGGTGATCAGATACACCCCGTACGGCTCGTCGTGACTGTGCCACCGGTAGGTGTGGGCGCACTCGCCATGGCCCTCATCGCCCATGCCGCGCTGCCAGCGCACCCCGGGGTGGTCGCAGACGATCGGTTCGGAGCCGTCACCGGGGTGCCAGGCGATGTTCACGGGTTCTGCCCACACGTCGACCCACGCGTCGATACCGTCGGGCCTGGCGTCGGCACGCGCGTACAACGGCGTATCCGGCCAGGTGCGACCCCGGTCCTCGGTCCACAGCCAGGTGGGCAGGTTGACGATCCCACCCCGGTGCAGCGGCGGGGAGGTGGCGATCACCGGACCGACCAGGCCGAGGGAGTTGACCGCCTCCGCAAACAACCCGGGGACCACCGCCGGCAACCCACCCCAGCCAGTTGGACTTGCCGGGCCGTAGACGAGCATGGACCTGACCCAGACACCGAACGGGCTCAAGTCACTCGCCA
>CAZSNW010000335.1:0-2212 GCA_964608245.1 uncultured Micromonosporaceae bacterium | reverse complement strand
CGATCAACGCCCGCAGCGACTCGCTGATCGGCCTGAAGGAGAACGTCATCATCGGGAAGCTCATCCCGGCCGGTACCGGCATCAGCCGGTACCGCAACATCCGGGTGGAGCCGACCGAGGAGGCCAAGACCAAGGTCTACTCGATGGCGCCGTACGCGGACACCGACTACGGCTTCGGTCCGGCCGGCGGCCAGGCCGTGCCGTTGGACGACTTCGACTTCGGGTCGTACTCCTGATGCGAGGAGGCGGGGTGGCGAGCGTGTCCGGTACAACGACCGCCCGCCACCCCGCCCGCACCGGTGCGGTGCTGCGTCACCCCGACGATCCCGAGCCGGTGCGTGCCAGCAAGGCACGGGCGGTCTGGTGGCTGGGGCTGCTCGCCCTGGTCACCGGACCGTTGGTGGCCGGGGCGGTGCCGGCGACGGTGGCGATCGGCCTGGCCGGGCAGCTGCGGCGGCAGGCGGCGCCGTCCGGTGGTTTCCTCACCGGCGCCGCGCTGGCGCGGCGCGGGGAGCGGCTGGCCTGGGTCGCCCTGGCCCTGGCGGCCGTCGCTCTGGTGGCGGCCGCGGTCACCGGGCTGGTCCGGTGGGCCGACTCACCACCGGGGCCCGCCTTCCCGGAGTACATCGACTGACACCGGAACGCCGGCCGCCCGGCGGTGTTCCGTGGACTTCCGAGAGGACCGGTGGTGGTGCAGCAGCCCGGCATCCCGTCACCGCCGACCGCGTGGCCTCCGCCCCCGCCGCCTCCCGAGGCGTGGCAGTACCCGGTGCGGGTGGAGCCGGTTCCCGGGTCGCCGTACGTCCTGGCGATCCTCGGCCCTCCGGTGGTGACCGCCGGCCAGGCGGTCGGGGCGCTGGTCGCCGGGCTCGCGGCGGTCACGGTGGCGCTGGCGATGGGTTGTACGGCGGCCGTGGTGCTGACCGCCGAGGAGTCGCCGTGGGGCGTGGGCGCGTTCGCCGTGCTGGCGACCGTGCTCGGGGTCGCGGCGATCCTGCTCGGGGTGGCCGGGATCCGACGGACCGGCCGGCGGCCGCCGGCGCATCCGCAGCCCTGGTCGCCCGGCGTCGCCGGCCCGCCGGCGGCATCGTCGGGGGAGATCGTGGTGGTCCGCAAGGGGCGCGGCCTGGCGGTCAGCGGACTCGTCTGCGGCGCGACGGGGCTCTTCCTGACGGTGGTGACACTGCTGGTCACGGTCGTGCTGGCGGTCGCCTGAGGCTGCCAGGGTCGCCGACAGCTTTCCTGGTCGGCCGTCCGGGCCCGGACGCGGCGGCGACGGCGTACACTCAGGAGATGGCGGCCGCCGCGCTTCGACCGGTCACGAACCGCCGACCCCGGTTTTGACCGTGGAAGCGCGAGTAGGTACACTTGCCGATCGTGCCCGGGCGTGCCCGGGTGGTCGCGCGTGCGCGAGCCCGCGAGGCATGCCGCGGTGACCGCCGATCCCCTCGGTCCAGGTCGTCTCCACGGTGGGGAGTGCGACACGCCCGACCGCGGGGGTCGGTGGCGATCGGGGTTTCCGCGTGGGCGCGAGGCGACAGACGTTACCGCGGAGACAGACACGACAAGGAGACGCGAGACCCGGATGCCCACAATCCAGCAGCTGGTCCGCAAGGGCCGGAAAGCGAAGACGAGCAAGAGCAAGACGCCGGCGCTCAAGGGCAGCCCGCAGCGCCGGGGTGTCTGCACGCGTGTGTACACCACGACCCCCAAGAAGCCGAACTCGGCGCTGCGCAAGGTGGCCCGGGTCAAGCTGTCCAGCCAGGTCGAGGTGACCGCGTACATCCCGGGTGTCGGCCACAACCTGCAGGAGCACTCGATCGTGCTGGTACGTGGCGGTCGCGTCCGCGACCTCCCGGGCGTGCGTTACAAGATCATCCGCGGGACGCTGGACGCGCAGGGTGTGCGTAACCGCAAGCAGGCGCGCAGCCGCTACGGCGCCAAGAAGGAGAAGAGCTGAGATGCCGCGCAAGGGCCCTGCTCCCCGTCACCAGGTCCGTCCGGACCCGGTGTACAACTCCACGCTGGTGACCCAGCTGGTCAACAAGGTGCTGCTCCACGGCAAGCGCCAGCTCGCCGAGCGGATCGTCTACCGCGCGCTGGCCGGTGCCCAGGAGAAGTCGGGCACCGACGCGGTGGTGATCCTCAAGCGCGCGCTGGACAACGTCAAGCCCACCCTGGAGGTGCGCAGCCGCCGGGTGGGCGGCGCCAC
>CAZSNW010000334.1:0-2227 GCA_964608245.1 uncultured Micromonosporaceae bacterium | reverse complement strand
GGCGCACAATGTGGAGACCGTCCCGCGGATCTTCCGCCGGATCCGGCCGGCGTTCGACTACCGGCGCTCGCTGGCGGTGCTGACCGCCGCGCGAGAGGCCGGCCTGGTCACCAAGTCCAACCTCATCCTGGGGCTGGGCGAGGAGCGCGACGAGGTCGTGCAGGCGCTGCACGACCTGCACGAGGCCGGGTGCGAGCTGGTGACCATCACCCAGTACCTGCGCCCGACGGTGCGCCACCACCCGGTGGCGCGGTGGGTCACGCCGGAGGAGTTCGCCGAGCTGGCCGAGGAGGCGAACCGGATCGGGTTCGCCGGGGTGATGAGCGGCCCGCTGGTGCGCTCCTCCTACCGGGCCGGACGGCTCTACCGGCAGGCGATGGCGGCCCGCCAGCGCACCGGCGCCTGACCCGGCGCACCCCGCCCCGGCAGGACCCCGGGGGCGCCTGCGCGGTCGCCCCGGGCCGGCCCGGGTGGCGACGGGGGCCGTCTAGACTCGGGACCATGGCCAAGCGGGAGCAGGAGAAGGTCGGTTTCGGCGAGCGGCTGAAGCAGATCGGCCTGGTCTTCAAGATCACCGCTCAGCAGGACCGCTGGTTCCTGCCCTTGCTGATCGGCGCGGTGCTGGTGACCGTCGCGCTCACCGTGCTGTTGGTGGTCCTCGCCGGCTGGCTGTGGCTGCCGCTGGGCCTGATGCTGACCCTGCTCGCCGTGCTCATCGTGCTCAACCTCCGCTCCGGTCGGGTGTTCATGCGGCTGGCCGAGCAGCAGCCGGGGGCGGCGGCGGCGGTCCTGGAGCGGATGCGGGGCGGCTGGCGGGTGACCCCCGCCGTGGCCTCCACCACCCAGATGGACATGGTCCACCTGGCGGTCAGCCGGCGCGGGGTGGTGCTGATCGGCGAGGGCGCGCCGCACCGGGTCAAGCCGATGCTGGCCCAGGAGAAGCGGCGGCTGGCCAAGGTGGTCGGGACCGCGCCGATCTACGACTTCGTGCTCGGCCACGGCGAGGGTCAGGTGCCGCTGAGCAGGATCAACTTCCAGATGAGCCGGCTGCGGCCTGTCCTGTCCGCCCAGGAGGTCAGCGCGCTGAACCGGCGGCTCCAAGCGCTGGCGGCCCGCCCCCGGATGCCGAGGGGGGCGATCCCCAAGGACTTCATCCCGCGCAACCTGCGCCCGCCGCGCAGCGCCCTGCGCGGCCGCTGACCCCCTCCACACGCCGGCTGACCCAGGCCGCGCGCCACTGACCCGGCCTCCCGCAACCGGTCCGCGGCCTGTACCGCCGGCGTACGCCCGCCCCCCTCACCGGCGTGTCGACACGCCGGGCGCCGCGGTCGCGTGGCGGAGCCCACACTGCCCTGTACGTCGACGTTGTCGCAGGTCAGAGCGGGTGTCCGAGGTTCGCCCAGGCCGTCGGGACGAGCTGTAACACGGCCGAAACAACGGTGACACGGCCGGGCAACGGGCCCTTTCTAGCCTCCCTTGCGTGCCGTCAGCCGGCGGTGACCCAGATTCGTACGCGGGAGGACACGGTGTTCACCAGCCTGGATGAGATGCTGCGCTACCTGTCCGAGGACGGCGTGGCCTTCGTCGACCTCCGGTTCTCCGACCTGCTCGGGACCATGCAGCACTTCACGGTGCCGGCCGGATCGGTGACCGAGTCGATGATGAACGAGGGTCTGGCCTTCGACGGCTCGTCCGTCCGCGGGTTCCCGGAGATCCACGAGGCCGACATGCTGCTGCTGCCGGACGTGACGACCGCCTTCGTCGACCCGTTCCGGACCCACAAGACGCTGGTGCTGCACTGCTTCGTCCACGACCCGCTGACCCGCGAACCGTACTCCCGCGACCCCCGGCACGTGGCGCGCAAGGCCGAGGAGTACCTGCGGGCGAGCGGCATCGCAGACACCGCGTACTTCGGGCCGGAGGCCGAGTTCTACGTCTTCGACTCCATCCGCCACGAGACCGCGCCCCACCAGGCGTACTACTTCATCGACTCGGTGGAGGGCCCGTGGAACACCGGCCGGGAGGAACCCGGCGGCAACCTCGGGTACAAGACCCCGCACAAGGGCGGCTACGTCCCGGTACCGCCGACCGACCACTTCGCCGACCTGCGCGACGCCATGGTGAGCAACCTGCAGGCGGTCGGCCTCCAGGTCGAGCGGGCCCACCACGAGGTCGGCACCGCCGGTCAGGCCGAGATCAACTTCCGGTTCTCGACCCTGCTGCGCTC
>CAZSNW010000333.1:0-2229 GCA_964608245.1 uncultured Micromonosporaceae bacterium | reverse complement strand
CCGCCGAGCGGGAGCAGGCGATCCTCGCCGCGGTCACGGGCGACTCCCACGACGCGATCCTCGCCAGGCTGGACCGGCACGCGGCGGAGGCGCGGGCGCACCGGGAGCAGATCGCCGCCCGGCTGGAAGGCGTGCTCGACCAGATCGCCGAGCTGGTCGCCGAGGATAGCGACCCGGCCGCGGTTGTCGCCGCCGTGCGCGAGCTGCTGAGCCGGGTCCGGGTCGCCATCACTGAAGAGGAGGAGGACGCGTGATCTTGGCGGAGCTGCTAGCGGCACTCGTAGGAGGCGGCGCGCTGGCTGGAGGCGCGCTCGTAGCCGCTCGATGGGGGAGTTTCCGGCGCGCGCTCGGCGTCATGGAGGCGCTCACCGGGCGCCCCGAGCGCTACCCGGGCGACCCCGAGGCGCGGCCGAGCCTGCCCCAGAGGCTCGACTCATTCGACTCGCGGTTGGCCCGGATCGAGTGGCACGTGGGAAACGGGAGCGAGCGTCCGCTGCGCCACGTAGTGGACACGCTGGAGGCGGATCTGGCGAGACTCCGCGGCCAGGAACAGGCCTGAAGCAGGAGACATGGAGGTACCCGATGAACGGACTGTCGACACAGTCGCGTCACCCGTGGCGCGCCACGGCACGCACGGTGGTGCAGGCGATCCTCGGCCTGATGGTGCTGCTGCCGCTGATCGCCGAGGCGGCGGGCATCGCGGCGGTGCCGTGGGTGGCGGCTGCGCTGGGTGTGGTGGCGGCGGTGACCAGGGTGCTGGCGCTGCCGCAGGTGGATGCGTGGCTGCGGCGGTGGCTGCCGTGGCTGGCAACCGCGCCGGAGGAGCCGGAGCACAGCTGAACCGGGGCGGTTGGGGGTGTCTCCGGGCGGCGCCGGTGGTACAATAGACGGAGCTCGTCGTGATGCCTCCCATGTCCGCGGGGTTGGTGGTGGGGGTCGAGGCCCGCTCGGGGTAATCCTCGGGCGGGCCTTTTAACGCGTCTACGGCCCGTCCCGTGATCGTTGACCGTTGTGGTCGATCCACTCGCGGCCGCCGAGGCCGGGGGCGGCAGCACCCGGGGGCGGCGGCGCGAGCCTGCGGTGTCGCAGGGCTGCGAGGTCCGCGGGATTTAAAGTATTTCGCCGCAGACTTTAATTTCGCACCCTCTCAGGGCCGGATGAGGCCCCCACGGGTCAGGACCAAACGACGTCCCCCGTGGGGGCCGGCCCAGTCTATCAGGCGACGGCCCCCTCAGAGGGTGACGACCCAGTGCCCGCGGCCGTTCTTGCTGGCGGCGACCTTGCCGGCCGCGGCCCACCGGCGCACGGTCCGGGCCGAGACGCCCAGCTCCTGCGCGGCCTGCGCGGTGGTCAGCTCCCGCGCACCAGCCCGGCGGATCGCGGCGATCAGGTTGTCGATCAGCACGTCGGCGACATCGTCGAGTCGGGCGTTCTCCGCGGCGCTGCGGATGGTGTGCCGCAGCTCGCCGGCGTCGACGTCGTACCAAACGCTGGCGGACGCCAGCACGCGGGCCCGGTTGTTGCTGATCCGCTCGCCGTTGACGGCGGCGTAGGAGATGTTCCCGGACTTGTACCGGGAGATCTCCAGCCCGGCCAGCTCGTGCCAGTTGTTGAGGTAGATCCGCCGCTGGCCGTTGCGGCCGATCCACTCGCGGCCGCCGAGGTCGATGATCTGCTGGGCGGTGATGGTGGCGGTGGTGGTGGTCATCGCGGTATCTCCTCTCTGTCCTTGATACCTCTACTCTACAGGTCGGCCTGCAAGGTGTCAACCCGGAAGGCTGTGATGTACCTCACATGCCGACCTGCAAAGTAGGGCAAACGAAAGCCCCCGGGGAATTCCCCGGGGGCTTTCGCTCCCGTCACCGAGCGTGCCGCTCGACGATCGCCCAGTACTCCGCCTCGGGCACCTCCTCGATCCGGTCGATCCTGCCGTGCCGGTCGAGGATCTCGTCTACAATGGCGTTGATGTCGTGCTCGTCCGCGAAGTCGGTCAGCGACTCGAAGACCTGACGCTCGATGTCGGGGCGGTACGTCATCTTGTCTCTCCTTTCTGTCTGATCTGTTCTTGATACCTCTACTCTACAGGTCGGCCTGCAAGGTGTCAACCCG
Organism: uncultured Micromonosporaceae bacterium; assembly: GCA_964608245.1. GTDB lineage: Bacteria > Actinomycetota > Actinomycetes > Mycobacteriales > Micromonosporaceae > Natronosporangium. The sequence goes on along the minus strand of CAZSNW010000333.1, from coordinate 120 downwards.
GAAGGCTGTGATGTACCTCACATGCCGACCTGCAAAGTAGGGCAAACGAAAGCCCCCGGGGAATTCCCCGGGGGCTTTCGCTCCCGTCACCGAGCGTGCCGCTCGACGATCGCCCAGTAC
>CAZSNW010000332.1:0-2231 GCA_964608245.1 uncultured Micromonosporaceae bacterium | reverse complement strand
GGGCACGCGCCGTCCCGTACCGGCTCCGGGTGCGTGCCTTCCGGTGGCGGCCACGTCGGCGTCACGCTGGCCGGGTGGCGACCAGCAGGTCCCGGCCGGGGGAGAAGCCGTCGCGCCCGTCGGCCAGCGCCAGCCCGGCGGCGGCCACCGCCTGCTCGTACTCCCCGGTGGTGAACAGCGTCATCACGTGCGTGTCCGGGAAGTGGCGCACCCCGCCGCCCGGCTCCCCGACCAGGTAGTGGACGTCCATGCGGGAGGTGCGACCGGTCCGGCTGGAGTGGCTCATGGAGAGGACGGTGCGCCCGTCGCGGCAGGCCACGGTGTGGCTGAGGTGGCCGTCGCGCCACTGGTCCGGGGTGAACCACGGCTCGACCACCAGCACCCCGCCCGGCACCAGGTGGGCCGCCACCCGGGCCACCGCCGCGTGCAGCTGCGCGAGGTCGTCCACGTACCCGATCGACGAGAACAGGCACGTCACCGCGTCGAACGTCTCGCCCAGGTCGAAGTCGCGCATGTCCCCGGCGTACACCGGGACGCCCGGCAGCCGCCGCAGCGCCACCTGGCGCATGGGTTCGGACAGCTCCACCCCGGCGACCCGGGAGAAGGTGTGCCGCAGGTGTGCCAGGTGCGCGCCGGTGCCGCAGGCCACGTCGAGCAGGCTGTCCGCGGCCGGGCGGTGGCGGCGCACCAGCTCGGCGACGCGCCGGGCCTCGGCGGCGTAGTCCTTGCCCTGGCCGGCGACGTAGAGGTCCTCGTAGACCTCGGCGACGTCGGCGCCGTACATCCGCGACCACCTACTCCGAGGAACCACCTACTCCGAGGACTGGCGTGGCGTCACGAGCTCCCGGTCCCGGCCGCCCTCGCGGGACTGCGCCAGGGTGGTGAGCTTGCGCACCGCGAGCTCGGCCAGCAGCGCCGCGCCGTCGGGCAGCACGCTGTCGTCGAAGCGGGCCAGCGGCGAGTGGTTGGTCGGCGCGTTGTCCGGGTCGTCGCCCACGGTGGCGCCGAGGAACACGAACGCCCCCGGCACCCGGTCCAGCACCCGGGAGAAGTCCTCCGAGCCGGTCATCGGGTGCTCCATCGGCTCGAACCGCTCCTCGCCGAAGACCTCCCGCACGGTGGCGGCGAGGAACTCGTGCTCGTCCGGGTCGTTCACGGTCACCGGGTACTCCCCGGCGAACACCGCGTCGGCGCGCAGGCCGTGGGCGGTGGCGATGTCCTGGCACAGGCGGACGGCGTACTCGCTGAGCCGCTCCAGGGTCCCGGTGGAGAACGCCCGTACCGTCGCCTCGAACACCGCGTCCTCGGGGATGATGTTGCGTCGGGTGCCGGCGTGGAAGCGGCCCACCGTGACCACCACGGGGTCGAACACGTTGAAACGCCGGGTCACCATCGCCTGCAGCGCGGTCACCATCTCGCACGCCACCGGCACCGGGTCGAGCGCCCGGTACGGGGTGGAGCCGTGCCCGCCCGCGCCGACCACCCGCACCGTCAGCCCGGCCGAGGCGGCCATGAGCGGGCCCGGCCGTCCGGTGAAGACCCCGGCGCGGGTCTTCGACGAGGTGACGTGGATGCCGTACGCGGCGTCGACCGGTCGCCCGGCCGCTTCCAGGACCCCCTCGTCGATCATGTGGCGCGCGCCGTCGTACCCCTCCTCCCCCGGCTGGAACATGAACACGACGTCGCCGGGCAGGTCGGCGGCCCGGGCCGACAGCAGCCGCGCGGCGCCCACGAGTCCGGCGGTGTGCAGGTCGTGACCGCAGGCGTGCATGGCGCCCGGATGCCGGGACGAGAACTCCTCGCCGGTGCGCTCCGTGACCGGTAGCGCGTCCATGTCACCGCGCAGCAGCACCGCCGGCCCACCCGGACGGCCACCGCGCAGCACCGCCGTCACCGACGACAGCTTGTCGCCGACACTGATCTCCAGGGGGAGGCCGTCCAGCGCCTCCAGCACCGCCTGCTGGGTCCTGGGCAGGTGCAGGCCGATCTCGGGGATCTGGTGCAGCCGCCGGCGCAGGGCCACGAGGTCGGGTGCCAGCGCCGCGGCGTCGTCGCGCAGGGTCATCGAAGCCTCCTCCGGTCGGGGGTACACCGGTGCCCCGAGCCTAGACCGTTGCGCCGGTCCGGCGCCTGCCCGTGGACGCCGCGGCACTGGCCACGGGCGGGCGTGGACCGTGCCGGCCGGGCCGGGTAGGGTCCGGGCCGTGGACACCTACCTCGGCTCGTACGCG
>CAZSNW010000331.1:0-2268 GCA_964608245.1 uncultured Micromonosporaceae bacterium | reverse complement strand
AGGGTCCCCTCGATGAACCCGTAGTCGGCCGGGTACTGGGTGGAGGTGAACAGGGTCCGGTCCAGCCGGATCCGGCCGGTGGTGTGGTCCATCTCGTACTTGTTGCGCTCGCCCTTCGGGATCTCCACCGTGACGTCGAACCGCATGGGCGCCCCCGCTGTGGTGTGGTGGTCCTCGCCTAGTCTCGCCCACGAGGAGCCCGGACGAACGGAGGTCGCGTGACGCGTCGGCACAACCGCCTCGTCGGCGGTCTCGCCGTGCTCGCGTTCGTGCTGGCTGCCGCGTCGCTCGCGGTGGCGGTCCTGGTACGCCCCGGCGACTCCACGCCCCAGGCCGTCCCCACCACCCCGCCGCCGCCCCCGGAGGTGCTCCCGGCGGCGCGCACCGACGCTCCGGTGCCCGACCCGGCGCGGGTCGCCGAGGTGCTCGAACCGGTGCTCGACACGCCGGGCGCGGGCCGGATCACCGCGCTGGTCGTCGACGCGCTGACCGGGACCGTGCTGTACGCGCGGGACCCGGACGTGCCCATGATCCCCGCCTCCACCACCAAGCTGGTGACCGCGGCCGCCGCCCTGCACGAACTCGGCCCGGCGCACCGGTTCGCCACCGTGGTGGTGGCCGGGGACGAGGAGGGCGAGGTGGTGCTGGTCGGCGGGGGTGACCCGACGCTGGCCGCCGGCGAGCAGGCCACGTACCCGGACGCGGCCCGGCTGGACGAGCTGGCCGAGGCGGTGCGCGAGGCCCTGGGCGGCGCGCCGGTCCGGCGGGTGACGGTGGACGCGAGCCTGTTCGACGGCCCGGTGTACGGGTCGTGGGACGCCGACATCCCCACCGGTGGGTTCGTCGGCCCGGTGACCGCCCTGATGACCGACGGGGCCCGGCAGGACCCGACACAGCGGACCGGCCCGGCCCTGCGGTTCACCGAGCCGGACCTGGCGGCCGGGCGGATCTTCGCCGAGCACCTCGGCCTCTCCCCGAAGGTGGTGGAGCGCGGCACCGCGCCGCCGCCCCCGGTCCAGGTCGGCTCCCCGGCACCCGCCGGCTCCCCGGTGCCGCCGGGCGCCACCCCCGGCGAGGCGGTCGGCGGATGGCCCGCGCCCGGCACGGAACTCGCCCGGGTGTGGTCGCCCCCGCTGATCCGGGTGGTGGAGATCATGCTCGAGGTCAGCGACAACGTGATCGCCGAGGCGCTGGCCCGGCACGTGGCGATCGCCCGCGGGGAGCCGCCCACCTTCGAGGGCGGGGCCGCGGCCGTCGCCAAGGTGCTCGCCGACCTGGGCGTACCCCTGGGCGACGGGGCGCTGGCCGACGGCAGCGGCCTGTCCCGCGGTAACCGGTTGTCCGCGAGCCTGCTGGTGGATCTCCAGCGGGCGGCGCTGTCCGACCCGGCGCTGGCCGGGATGTTCTCGGGCCTGCCGGTGGCCGGCTGGTCGGGCACCCTCGCCGAGCGGTACCGCACCTCGGCGCCCGACGGCGGCGACGACGAGGAGGTGGTCGCCGGACCCGGTGCCGGCGTGGTACGCGCCAAGACCGGCACCCTGTTCGGCGTCACCGCACTGTCCGGCCTGGTGGTCACCGCCGACGGCCGACTCCTGGTCTTCGCCCTGCTCGCCAACGACGCCCCGGAGACCACCCGGAACCTGCTGGACCGCTCGGCCGCGGTGCTGGCCGGCTGCGGCTGCCGCTGACCGACGTCGGCCGGGCCGTCGACCGGGCCGCCGCGGGTACGGTGGAGGGTATGGCGCAGCTGGTGGACTGGGATCTGGCGGCGAGGGTGGCCACGCGGCTGCGCGGAGCCGGGCCGCCGGTGACCCTGGCGGAGGCCCGCGCGGTGGTGGCCGACCTGCACCGGTTGGCCGAGGACGCCGCCGGGCACGTGGCCGAGTTCACCGGGCTGCGACCGGCCACCGAGCAGGCGCCCATCCGGGTCGTCGACCGGGCCGGGTGGGCCAACGCCAACGTCGCCGGGCTGCGGGAGGTCATCGGCCCGCTGCTCAGCGAACTCGCCGGCGACCGGCTGCCGGAGGGCGCCGCGGCCGGGATCGCCTCCCGGATCACCGGCGTGCAGGCGGGCACCGTGCTGGCGTACCTGTCCGGCCGGGTCCTGGGCCAGTACGAGGTCTTCTCCGCCGACCCCGGTCTGCTGCTCCTGGTGGCGCCGAACATCGTGGAGGTCGAGCGGAAGCTCGGCGCCAACCCACGCGACTTCCGCCTGTGGGTGTGCCTGCACGAGGTGACCCACCGCACCCAGTTCACCGCGGTGCCGTG
>CAZSNW010000330.1:0-2271 GCA_964608245.1 uncultured Micromonosporaceae bacterium | reverse complement strand
CGGAGAAGCACCTGACGGTGGACGGCGAGCCCATGTCCGGCTCGCTGTTCGACGTCGGCCTGTACGTCTTCCACTGCGCCGCGCGGCAGATCGAACGCGGCCAGGGTCCCTACTTCTACCTGCCCAAGCTCCAGCACCACCTGGAGGCGCGGCTGTGGAACGACGTGTTCGTCTTCGCCCAGCAGCGGCTGGGCATCCCGCGCGGCACGGTCCGCGCCACCGTCCTCATCGAGACCCTGCCGGCGGCCTTCCAGATGGAGGAGATCCTCTACGAGCTGCGGGAGCACTCCGCCGGGCTCAACGCCGGTCGGTGGGACTACCTGTTCAGCCTCATCAAGACGTTCCGCACCCGCGGCCGTGACTTCGTGCTGCCCGAACGCAACGCGGTCACCATGACCGCGCCGTTCATGCGCGCCTACACCGAGCTGCTGGTGCGCACCTGCCACCGGCGGGGCGCGCACGCGATCGGCGGCATGGCCGCCTTCATCCCCAACCGCCGCGACCCGGAGGTCAACGCGGTGGCCCTGGCCAAGGTACGCGCGGACAAGGAGCGCGAGGCCACCGACGGGTTCGACGGCTCGTGGGTCGCCCACCCGGACCTGGTGCCGATCTGCCGCGAGGTCTTCGACGAGGTGCTGGGCAGCCGTCCCCACCAGATCGACCGGCGCCGCGACGACGTGCAGGTCACCGCCGCCGACCTGCTCGACATCGCCGCCACCCCGGGGGAGATCACCGAGGAAGGGCTGCGCAACAACGTCGCGGTGGCGCTGCGCTACCTCGCCGCCTGGCTGTCGGGCACCGGCGCGGTGGCGATCTTCAACCTCATGGAGGACGCCGCCACCGCGGAGATCGCCCGCTGCCAGGTGTGGCAGTGGATCCGCAACGAGGTGCCGCTGGCCGGCAGCACCACCATCGACCGGGACTTCGTCGAGCAGATCGTCGGCGAGGAGCTGGCCACCATCCGCGACGAGCAGGGCGACGCGTACGACGCCGCCGCCTACCGGCGGGCCGCCGACCTGTTCCGCGAGGTGGCGCTCTCCGACGAGCTCGTCGAGTTCCTCACCCTGCCGGCGTACGAGCGGATGCCCTGACCGGCGCCGCGGGTGGCCGGCCCGTCCCGGGACGGCGGCGTGCCCGACCGGTAGGCCGGCGGCGGAATGTGCCTGCCGCTCCCGGCCGGTGGCCCACACTGGGGGCGTGACCACGGCCGGGGCGCCCGTCGGCGCCGAGACCGCCGCGGCGCTGGCCACCGCCCAGGTGCCGGTGGCCACCCCTGAGCAGCCGGTGCAGGCGCTGCTCGGCGCCCTCCGCGGCCGCGCGTTCCAGACCGCCGCGGTGGTCGCGGTCTGCACCCCGGACCGCCGGCTGCGTGGCCTGGTGACCGCGACCGACCTGCTGGCCGCCCCGGTCGACGCCACGGTCGGCGAGGTGATGGACCGTCACCCGCCGGTCGTGACGCCCGAGGTCGACCGGGAGCAGGTGGCCTGGCTCGCCGCCGCCCGTGGCTGCCCGGCGGTCGCCGTGGTCGACCCCGCCGGCCGGTTCGTCGGCCTCGTGCCGGCCACCCGGCTGCTCACGGTGCTGCTCGCCGAACACCACGAGGACCTGTCCCGGCTCGGCGGTCTGGTGCACTCCACCGCGGCCACCCGGGCGACCACCACCGAACCGGTGCCGCGGCGGGTGTGGCACCGGCTGCCGTGGCTGGCGGTGGGGCTGGTCGGCGCCATGGTCTCGGCGGTGCTGGTCGGCGCGTTCGAGCAGGAGCTCGCCGACGTGGTGCTCATCGCCTTCTTCATCCCCGGGATCGTCTACCTGGCCGACGCGGTCGGCACCCAGACCGAGGTCATCGCGATCCGGGGCCTGTCGGTGGGGGTGGGGATCGGTCGGATCGTCGGCCGGGAGGCGCTCACCGGGCTCGCCACCGGTGTGCTGCTCGGCGTGGCGTTGCTGCCGCTCGTGGTGGTGGTGTGGGGCGACGCCCGGGTGGCGGCGGCGGTCGCGCTGGCGGTGGCGGCCGCCTCCACGGTGGCGGCGGTGGTCGCGCTGCTGCTGCCGTGGCTGCTGCACCGGTCGGGCCGGGATCCCGCGTTCGGGGCCGGGCCGCTCTCCACCGTGATCCAGGACCTGCTCTCGATCGCCATCTACCTGGGGGTGGCGCAGCTGCTGGTGGTGTGAGCCCGGAACGGGCGTGGGGGCCGCCCGGGGGACCCCGGCCGCGGGCCCGCGCCCACCCTCCCCCGGGGGGGGCCCCGCCGCCGGCGGTCGGCCCGC
>CAZSNW010000329.1:0-2279 GCA_964608245.1 uncultured Micromonosporaceae bacterium | reverse complement strand
GCCGGAGGGCATCCGCAGGGTCGCGTACTGGTTCTCCCGGCCCAGCAGCTGGATGCCGACGCCGGCCGCGCGGGCCATCTTCGCCCCGCCGCCCGGCCGCAGCTCGACCGCGTGGACGACCGTGCCCACCGGGATGTTCCGCAGCGGCAGGTTGTTACCGGGCTTGATGTCGGCGCTCGGGCCGGACTCCACGACGTCGCCCTGCTTGAGGTCCTTCGGCGCGAGGATGTAGCGCTTCTCGCCGTCGGCGTAGTGCAGCAGCGCGATGCGGGCGGTCCGGTTGGGGTCGTACTCGATGTGCGCGACCTTCGCCGGGATGCCGTCCTTGTCCGCGCGGCGGAAGTCGATGATCCGGTAGAGGCGCTTGTGGCCACCGCCCTGGTGCCGGGTGGTGATCCGGCCGTGGGCGTTGCGACCGCCCTTCTTGGGCAGCGGACGCACCAGCGACTTCTCCGGCCGGGAGCGCGTCAGCTCCGCGAAGTCCGCCACGCTGGCGCCGCGACGGCCCGGTGTGGTCGGCTTGTACCTGCGGATACCCATCTCGATGCCTCCCTCAGCTCACCGGGCCGCCGAACGCCTCGATCCGGTCGCCTTCGGCGAGCTTGACCAGCGCCCGCTTGGTGGCCTTGCGACGTCCCCAACCGGTGCGGGTCCGCTTGCGCTTGCCCTCCCGGTTGATGGTGTTGACGGCGACCACCTTCACGTTGAAGATCTTCTCAATCGCGATCTTGATGGCGGTCTTGTTGGCGTCCGGCCGGACCAGGAACGTGTACCAGTTCTGGTCCAGCAGGCCGTAGCTCTTCTCCGAGATCACCGGGGCGATGATGATGTCCCGGGGGTCGGGAACGTTCGCCATCACGCACCCTCCTTCTGGCCCAGGAACGACGCCAGCGCCGCCTTCGTGAAGATCACGTCGTCGCTGACCAGGACGTCGTAGGTGTTGAGCTGTCCCGGCTCGAGCAGGTGCACACCCGGCTCGTTGCGCAGCGACAGCCAGTTGACCCGGTCGTCACGCTCCAGCACCACGAGCACCCGCTTGGCCTGGGTGACCGCCCGCAGGGTGGCGAGTCCCTTCTTGGTGGACGGGGTGTCGCCCTCGACGAACCCCTCCACCACGTGGACGCGGCCGGCCCGCGCGCGGTCGGAGAGGGCGCAGCGCAACGCCGCCTTCTTCATCTTCTTGGGGGTGCGCTGCCGGTAGCTGCGCGGCACCGGGCCGTGCACCACGCCACCCCCGGTGAAGTGAGGCGCCCGGATCGAGCCCTGGCGGGCCCGACCGGTGCCCTTCTGCCGGTACGGCTTGCTGCCGCCGCCGCTGACCTCACCGCGGGTCTTCGTCTTGTGCGTGCCCTGGCGCGCGGCGGCCAGCTGCGCCACCACCACCTGGTGCATCAGCGGCACGTTCGCCGGCACGTCGAAGATCTCCGAGGGAAGCTCGACGGTGCCGGCCTTCCCGCCGCCGATCGCCGTCACGTCCACGGTGGTCATTCCTCACCTCCGACCGGTGCCGGCTTCTTGACCGCGGAGCGGATGAAAACCAGACCGCCGCGCGGCCCGGGCACCGCCCCCCGGACGAGAATCAGGTGGTTCTCGGGGTCGATCTCCTGAATGAGGAGGTTCTGCACGGTGAACCGGGCGCCACCCATGCGGCCGGCCATCCGCGTGCCCTTGAACACCCGTCCCGGGGTGGACGAGGCGCCGATCGAACCGGGCGACCGGTGCTTGCGCTCCACACCGTGGGAGCCCCGCAGACCGCGGAAGCCGTGCCGCTTCATGGCGCCGGCGAACCCCTTGCCCTTGGTCTTCCCGGTGACGTCGACGTACTGCCCGGGCGCGAACCGCTCGACCGTGACCTCCTGCCCGATCTCGTACGCGCCGGCGTCGAGGGTCCGCAGCTCGACCAGGTGGCGCCGGGGCGCCACGTTGGCCTTGGCGAACAGGCCGGCCACCGGCTTGGTGACCCGCCGGGGATCGATCTCGCCGTAGGCCAGCTGGACCGCCGAGTAGCCGTCCTTCTCCGGGGTCCGGATCGCGGTCACCACGCACGGACCCGCGCGCAGCACGGTGACCGGAACGACCCGGTTGTCCTCCCAGACCTGGGTCATGCCGAGCTTCGTGCCCAGAATGCCTGTCACTTGCCGGTCCATCGCCAATCCCCTACAGCTTGATCTCGATGTCGACACCGGCCGGCAGATCGAGGCGCATCAGCGAGTCAACCGTCTTCGGGGTCGGGTCGATGATGTCGATCAGCCGCTTGTGGGTACGCATCTCGAAGTGCT
>CAZSNW010000328.1:0-2298 GCA_964608245.1 uncultured Micromonosporaceae bacterium | reverse complement strand
CCAGCACCATGGGTGTCGCCGAGGCGGCGACGAGATCTTTGGCGACCCGCACGGGACGTCCTCCCCGATTAGCCTAAAACTACGATGCATAGTAGTGCTAGGTAAAGGCCAGCACAAGACACCACCCGGGGCCGCGGAGAGGCCGCCGCCCCGTTAAGGAAGATCGGCGTAGACCCGCGCGAGCCGGTCGGTGACGGATGCCGGGAAGGTGTCGAACGGTTCGGCGTCGAGGCGCCGCCTGCTCCCGGTGCCGCGGTGGCGCCAGGTGCCGACCGCCCGTCCCGCCACGACCACCGTGGCCCGGAACCGTCCGCCGTTGACGATCCGGTCCGCATACTCCGGTGGAACGGTGGCGGTGCGGTCGGCGTACCCGAGGATCAGCTCGTCGAAGCCGGGCAGGAGCAGCAGCTCCTCAGCCTCCCGGCGGTGGGCGGCGAGCAGGTCGGGGGTGGCCGGGTCGAGCAGGTGCTCCACCCCGTCGACGTCCATCGACGCCAGCCGGGGCCGGGCGGCGGCCACCCCGGCGCGGGCGTCGCCGGTGGTCAGGCCGGTCCACCGCACGAAGTCGGCGAGGGTGGCCGGTCCGTGGCCGCGGAAGTAGCGTCCGGCCAGCTCACAAAGCGCCTCCTCCCGCTCCGGCAGCCGCGGTCGCGGGATCCATTCGTCGGTACGCACGACCAGCTGCCCGCCGTCGTCGATCGGACCCAGGCACAGCGTCCCGGTCTGGGCCAGGTGCCCCAGCAGGTGGTAGCCGCGCTGCCCGGTGGTGTCCACGCCGCCGTCCCGCCAGACCGCCACGAGCTCGTCACGGCGGAGTCGGCGGCCGCCGGCGAGCGCGTCGAGCGCGAGCGTCCGGGCGCGTTCGACCGTCGCCTCGTCCAGCCCCAGTTCCGCCCGGCGGGCGGCGGCCTTCGCCAACGCCCGCGGTGCGAGCAGCCGCAGCATCCACAGCAGGTCCTCGGCCGCCACCAGGTGGAGGGTCTCCCGCATCGGCCAGGACCTGACGACCTCGCCGCGGTCGAGGGCGGCGACGACCGCGGCCCGGTCACGGGTGGTCGTGCGCAACGCGACCGAGGTGAGCGCACCCGGGAAGTCCTGGGCCTGCGCCGCGGTCAACCGGCGCACCACCTCGGCCGGGGTGTCGGGCCGGGGCCCGGCCAGGCGCTGCGCCACGATCCGCAGCAGGCTGATCTCAATCGGCGCGCCACCGGTCCGGCCGCCGCTCCGCCGCGTCATTCCCACCCCCTCGTCAGTGGTGCGTCCGCACGGCGGTGCGCCGCGGTCCGCGGACCGCCGGGGTTCATCCGGTCGGCGTCGATTGTCACGGGCACCTCCGACAACACCGGTGGTCCGACACCGGGCGCACTACCCTGGCGATCATGACTGGAGGTACGCCCCGTCGCGTGGCGGTGATCGGCCTGGGCGGCACGATCGCGATGCAGGATCCCGGGGACCGGGGCGCGGTGCCGGCGCTGTCGGCCGCCCAGGTGGTGGCGGCGGTGCCCGCGCTCGCCGACCCGGACCTGGTGGTGGAGCCGGTGGACCTGCGGCGACTGCCCGGCGCGTCCGTCGGCTTCGACGACCTGGCCGCGGTACGCCGGGAGATCGACGCGCGGCTGGCCGCCGGCGCGGACGGGATCGTGGTGACCCAAGGCACGGACACCATCGAGGAGACGTCCTTCTACCTCGACCTCGTCTACGGGGACGAGGCGCCGGTGGTGGTCACCGGGGCGATGCGCAACCCCAGCCTGGCCGGGGCCGACGGCCCGGCCAACGTGCAGGCGGCGGTGCGGGTGGCGGCGAGCCGCGAGGCCCGCGGTCAGGGGGTGCTGGTGGCCTTCTCCGACGAGATCCACGCCGCCCGCCGGGTACGCAAGGTCCACACGAGCAGCGTCGCGGCGTTCCAGTCGCCGACCGGCGGGCCGCTCGGCTACGTGGTGGAGGGCCGACCGGTGCTGCTGTCCCGCCTGCCGTACCGCACGGTGGTGCCGGTGCCTCGGGACGCGCCGCACCCGCGGGTCGCGGTGGTGACGGTGGCGCTCGGCGACGACGGCGCGGTGCTGGAGGCCGCCGCCGCCCGCTGCGACGGGCTGGTGGTGGCCGGATTCGGGGCCGGCCACGTCCCGGAGTCGATCGTGGCGACACTGGCCGGCGCCGCCTCACGGATCCCGGTGGTGCTGGCCTCGCGGACCGGCGCCGGCTCGGTGCTGTCGGGGATGTACGCGTTCCCCGGGTCCGAGCGGGACCTGCTGTCCCGCGGACTGGTCTCCGCCGGGTTCCTCGACCCGCTCAAGGCCC
>CAZSNW010000327.1:0-2298 GCA_964608245.1 uncultured Micromonosporaceae bacterium | reverse complement strand
CCGTCGGGCCAGGCGACCACGGTGGTGCCCCGGCCCAGGATCGTGTCACCGGTGAGCATCACCCGCTCGTCCCCCCGCTCCACCAGGTAGCACACCGAGTCCGAGGTGTGTCCGGGGGTGGGGACCGGGGTGATCCGCAGGCCGGCGCGCTCCGCCGGCGACGTCACCGGCAGCACCGCGGCGCCGGTGAGCTCCTGGAACCGGGCCAGCCCGGCGACGTGGTCCGGGTGGCCGTGGGTGACGAGGATGCACTCCACCGCCTGCGCAGCGCCCGCGGCGGCGCGCAGGTGCCCCTCGTCGTCCGGCCCGGGGTCGACCACCACCGCCGGCGCGTCCGGCGCCGAGCGCAGCACCCAGGTGTTGGTGCCCTCCAGGGTCATCGGCCCCGGGTTGGGCGCCCGGACCAGCCGCACCCATTCCGGCAGACGGTCGACCACCGCCACCACCGGCGCGGTGACGTGTGCCAAGGGCCGTTCGCCCGCCATGCTTGCGATAGTACGGGCACCGGGTGACCAGCCCGGCCGGCGCGTCGCGGCGCGACCGGGCGGCCAACCGACCGGTCAGCGCACCTCGGCGATGACCTCCACCTCGACCGGCGCGTTCAGCGGCAGCTCGGCCACCCCGACCGCGCTGCGGGCGTGCTGCCCGGCCTCCCCGAAGACCTGGCCGAACAGCTCGGAGGCGCCGTTGACCACCGCCGGCTGACCGGTGAAGCCGGGCGCGGAGGCGACGAAGCCGGTCACCTTGACGATCCGGACCACGTTGGCCAGGCCGACCAGGTCGTCGAGCGCGGCCAGCGCGTTGAGGGCGCAGGTGGCGGCCAGATCCTTGGCCCGCTCCGGGCTGACCTCGGCGCCGACCTTGCCGGTGACCGGCAGGGCGCCGTCGACCATCGGCAGCTGCCCGGAGACGTAGACGTGGGAGCCGGAGCGTACCGCCGGTACGTAGGCGGCCACCGGCTTGACCACCGGAGGCAGGGTCAGTCCCAGCTCCGCCAGCCGACCGTAGATGTCTGCCACGCTGCTCACTCCTTCGGACGCTTGAGGTAGGCCACCAGCTGCTCCGCGCTCGGCCCGGGGACCACGGCCACCAGCTCCCAGCCGTCCTCCCCCCAGGTGTCCAGGATCTGCTTTGTCGCGTGGACCAGCAGCGGCACGGTGGCGTACTCCCACTTCTGCATGTCGGCACCCTACCGCCCCGGTCCGACCCGTGCGTCCGGCCGCCCCGGCCGGTCCGACCACGCCACGGAACCGCGGTTCCCGGGTACGGCGACCGGTGACCGGTAGAGTGCTCGCCGGCTGCGACCACCCCCGCAGGAGGGCTCCGTGACGACGCCACCCCTCAGACCCCCGCACCCCGGTGCGACGTCCGGGGCGGTCGACCGCGGTGCGCCGACCGGGGCACGCCCGCCCGGTGCCGGCCCCGACAGGGAGCCTGTGCCCGTGCCGGACGACGCCGACCGTCGCCGGCGCGCCGGGCCGGTGGCCGCCACCCTGACCGCGACCGGGGTGCTGCTCGCCGCCGTCCTGGCCACCTGGGCCGCGCTGCGCCCCGCCGGTCCGGACGGTGCCCCTGACCCGGTGGTCGCCGTCCAGTCGTTCCTGGAGGCGGTCTACCGCGACCTGGACCCGGCGGCCGCGCTCGCGCTGGTGTGCGCGGAGGCCCAGGACGAGGAGGCGATGACCGCCCGGATCGCCAGCATCGCCGAGTTCGTCGGCGCCGGCCCCACCCCGATCTTCAGCTGGGACCGGCCGCGGGTGGTGGCACGCTCGGACACCGCGGCGACGATCGAGGTGACGCTCCGCGTGCTGACCTCCGGTGGGGCCACCGAGCTACCGCTGCAGGTGCAGGTCCTCGCCACCGGCGGACGCGGGTGGCGGGTGTGCGAGCTGGACCCGCTGTTCCCGGGAGCCGCCACCGCGGCGCCGGACCCGGATGACGCCGCCGACCGCGCCCGGTAGCCTGCGTGCTGTGCGGCTGGCCAGCAGTGCGGTGGATCCCGGGTGGCCGGCGCGGTTGCACGTCGTCACCGGCAAGGGCGGCACCGGCAAGACCACGGTGGCAGCCGCCCTGGCGCTCGCCCTGGCGACCGGCGGCCACCGCGTCCTGCTGGTGGAGGTGGAGGGCCGGCAGGGTATCGCCGCGCTCTTCGGCATGCCCCCGCTGCCGTACCAGGAGGTTCCGATCGCCACCGCGCCGGGCGGCGGGGAGGTCCGCGGCCTGGCGGTGGACCCGGAGCAGGCGCTGCTGGAGTACCTGGACCGGTTCTACCGGCTCGGCGCCGCCGGGCGCGCGCTA
>CAZSNW010000326.1:255-2304 GCA_964608245.1 uncultured Micromonosporaceae bacterium | reverse complement strand
TGGCCACCCCGTACCGGGTGCGTGCGCTCGTCACCGCGGTCCGCGAGCGGCACCCGGACATCCCGCTGCTGCTGCACTTCCACAACACCCGGGGCACGGCGCTGGCGAATGTCCTGACCGCGCTGCAGCTGGGGGTGACCGAGTTCGACGCCAGCGTGGGCGGGCTGGGCGGCTGCCCGTACGCCCCGGGCGCCTCCGGCAACGTGGCCACCGAGGAGGTCGTGCACATGCTGCACGACATGGGCGTCGACACCGGTATCGACCTGGACGCCCTGATCGAGGCCGCCGAGCTGGCCGAGCGGATCGTCGGACGTACACTGCCGTCGGGCGTGCTGCGGGCCGGTCCGCGGACCCACCTGACCCCGCTGACCTGAGGTCGTCAGCGGTCGAGCCCGCCGGCGGTCGACGGATCCCGGTCGCCGACCGCCTGCGCCCATGCCCGGAACCGCTTGCCCGCCAGCGCGTCGTCGAGCAGTCGGCGCTCCGCCCGCACCCACGCCTCGCCGAGCAGGCGGTCGTATTCGGGCGAGAACTCCTCGAACTGGCCGGGTCGCGGTGTGAACTCGTTGATCACCAGCTCCTTGCGCCCCAGTCGCAGCGCGTCGATCCGCATGAAGGGGGACGGGATCTCGGCGCTGATCCGCGCGGCGAGCGCCACCTGGTCCCTGCCCACGCCGCGCGCGCCCCGGCCGAGGGTGTTCGGCTTCCCCACCTCGAGCAGCCGCCTGTCCGGCGACCAGGTGCTCCGCCGCGGAGTCGGCAACCGCACGATCTCGGAGACGAACAGCACCTCGCCGTAGGCGCAGTAGAACTTCAGGTCCCGGGCGGGCTCGCCGCCGTCGAGGACCAGTTCCTCGACGATCCACTGGTCCGCGACCGGGCGCAGCGGGTTGTCGACGAGCGCCCGGCACCGCTCGACCATCTCGTCCCAGCTCCGGAGCACCTCGTTGGTGCGTACCTCGACGATCCGGTCCGGCTTGTACACCAGGTACACGCCCCGGCTGCCGGTGGCCCGCACCGGTTTGACGGCGCACGGGGGTTGCAGGGTCAGCTCCGCGAGCGGCCGCGGCGTCAGGTCGCCGGCGGGCCGGCGGACGCCGAGCGCGTCGGCGAACCGGTAGCCGACGACCTTGTCGTCCAGTAGCCAGGCCCGGTCGCGGACACCGACGTGCTTGGCGGCCTCCGACCGCTGCAGCATGATCGCGCGGAAGCTGATGCCGCGCCGGACCGACAGCTGGTGGCGTTCGATGATGCGCAGCTGGGGGTGCGGGACGGCGGTGGGGTCGGCGTGCTCGAGCAGTCGCTGGACCGTCTCCCGGCGCTCGGGGTCCGTCATGCCGCGGCGGGTGACCAACCGGCGCAGGGCCTCGGTGGTCAGGTCGCGGCTCGACCTGGCGAGGCCAGCCAGGTGGTCGATTTCGTCCATGGGGGTCTCCAGGCCTGTGAGCGTCGGAACGGTCCTGCGTCGCGGTGTCCGTCGACCGGGGTGGTGATGCCGGGGACCGTAACCCACCTGCGTCCGCGGCGTCTGCCCTCCGAACACCGGATTCCGGTCTGACCGGCCGGACACCCGTCCGCGCCCGTCGCCACCGGCCACCCCGTCCGATTGCCGCCCCGCCCGTGGGGCATGCGACAATGAACGCTCGTTGAACGTTCGTTAAGCTGGCTACGCACGGACGCAGGACCGAGGTGGTTGCGGTGACGATCGGCGAACAGGAGCTGGCAGAGCTGCGCAAGCGGGTGTGCGCCGGCGGGGCGGAGAAGTACCACGCCGCCAACGCCGCCCGGGGCAAGCTGTTCGCCCGCGAGCGGATCGCCCGGCTGGTCGACGAGGGCTCCTTCGTCGAGGACGGGATGCTCGCCAACGTGCTCGCCGACGGCCTGCCCGCCGACGGGGTGGTCACCGGCCAGGCGACCATCGACGGCCGCCCGGTGTGCATGATGGCCAACGACTCCACGGTCAAGGCCGGCTCGTGGGGCGCGCGTACCGTCGAGAAGATCATCCGGATCATCGAGCGGGCGTACGAGACCGGCGTCCCCATGGTCTAC
>CAZSNW010000326.1:0-245 GCA_964608245.1 uncultured Micromonosporaceae bacterium | reverse complement strand
GAGGTGCCGGTGTTCTGGCTGGTCGACTCGGCTGGTGCGCGCATCACCGACCAGGTCGAGCTGTTCCCCGGCCGGCGCGGCGCCGGCCGGATCTTCTGGAACCAGGTGCGCGCCTCCGGCTCGATCCCCCAGGTGTGCGCGCTGTTCGGGCCCAGCGCCGCCGGCGGCGCGTACATCCCGGCGTTCTGCGACGTGACCGCGATGGTCGACGGCAACGCCAGCATGTACCTCGGCTCCGACCGCAT
>CAZSNW010000325.1:0-2367 GCA_964608245.1 uncultured Micromonosporaceae bacterium | reverse complement strand
AGGATCCGCCGTGCTGGCGGGTCGAGCAGGTAGTCGGCCGCTCTCGCCAGCGCCGCCGCGCTGTCCCGGAGTCGGCCGATCATTCGGTTGCACGGGCCGCACAGGAGGCCTCGCACCTCCCCGGTCACGTGGTCGTGGTCCACTGCGAGCCGCTTGGTCCGGCCAGTGGCGGTTGCGCAGATAGCGCATCGGCCGCCCTGCGCCTCGTAGAGCCGGTCGTAGGCCTCCGGCTGGATACCGTAGGTCCGGGCGACGTAGAGCCGGTGGGCTCGCCGCCGCGCTGCTCTCTGCCTCTCCCGGTGGTGAGTCGCGCAGCGGGGGCCGGGATACGGCGCCGGCCGCCGCGGCGCGCCCTGTGGGCAGTCTTTGCACTGCCGCCGCTCTGCCATCGGTCACCCCCCTAGGGCCAACGGGTCCAAGATCAACGGAAGGGTTCGGAAGGGTCTTCCGTATAAGACATTCGCGCGCGCGCGCGCGCGTTGAACACATACGGAAAACCATTCCGAACCCTTCCGTTGATCTTGACCGGTCACTCGTCCATATTGAACTCGTCACGGAGCGTGATCCCACGCCACCGAACGCCGTTGCTCGTGTACTTTTCGTAGCCGCGCTTCTTGAGCGACTTGGAGAACTCGATCAGCCCGCCCGGCTCCTCGCCCCGGCTCCGGCACCAGACGGTCCAGGCGTTGAACAGCTCGGTGCCGCCTGTTGACCCGTGGCCCTTGACGGTCCGCTCGGCGAGGAACTGACCCAAGGTGTCCAGCTCTCCCCGGTACTGGTCGGTGCGAGCCCGCACGGCGTCGGGGATGTCCAGTCCGCGGGAGCGGTACTCGCGGTAGCCCTCCACGAGCCAGGCCATGACCGCCCCCCCGTTGGCCAGGATCTTGTCCGCAAGGTCGGGGTCGCGCTCCTCGCGCGGGATCTTCACATCAAACGGGACGATGAGCACGCGGCGCCACATCGCCTCGTCCTCCGCGTCCACGACCGGCGGAAAGTTCGTGACCATGACCAGCAGATGAGTTGGATCCCATGTCACCTCATCCTGGCGCATCCGCCTGGCCGTGATCGGGTCACCGCCGGTCAGCTGCTTGACGAGCGAAGCATTCAGCCGGCGGCCGCGGTCAGTCTCACTCGCGAAGGCCAACCGTGCGCCACGCAGGCTCATCAGCCCGGTCGGGTGCTGCGAGTAGCTGTGGGACAGCAGCGTGTCCGCGCTGATGACCGTCGCGTACGAGCCGAAGGTCTTCAGCATCACCTTCATCAGCACCGACTTGCCGTTGGCGCCCGTGCCATGCCACACCGGGAGCACGTGTTCCCGGATGCGTCCGAGCATCGCTGAGCCGAGGAGCCGCTGGACGAACCCGCGGACCTCGGGGTCCGGCAGGATGCGCTCCAGGAACGCACGCCACAGGCTGTCGTCGGCGTGCGGGGTCGGCGCGGCCCCGGCGACCTTGGAGATCAGGTCTTCGCGGCGGTGGGGCCGCAGCTCCAGGGACCGCAGGTCGAGCACGCCGGCCGGCGTGTTGAACAGCTCCGGGTCGGCGTCCAGCTGGTCTGGCGCGGTGGCGAGCGGGTTGAGGCTGCCGGCCAGCTTCAGGATGCCCTCGATGTCGTTGCGGCGACAGCACTTCTGTACCGAATTGATGATCGCCTGTCCCAGCTCCTCGGTCTGCGGGTCGGCGGCGAGCCGGTTGCCGCGGTCCAGGAGCCGCTGGAACGTCCACCGCAGAGCGCGTACGGGCGTGCCGGTTGAGTCTTCGACCCAGTGGGTGCCGCCGGCCGGCCAGACGTGCCACCCAATCCGGTGCACGTAGCGGAGGTTCCGCTGATGGTCGCGGGCGAAGTGTTCTGCCATCCGCAGGTGGCCTGTCAGACCCTCGCGCGGGTCTTCTACGCCCCTGTCGCTGGCGTTTTCGCCGTCGTGGTCCTCTTCACCCTCCTGGGGGGTTTCGAACGCTTCTGGAGCCTCTGAGGCCGTTTCCTCGGCCGCTTCTTCGGCCGGGTCGTACGAGAGGTCTTGTGCCGGAGGGTGCTCGTGGTCGCCCAGCTCAGCCCGGGCACGCTCTTCGGTCATCGCGGCTACCGTGTCACGGCCCCAGGAGAGCGCGCTGCTGATCTCGCCCGGGGCGGCCTTCCGGACCGTCCCGGTGCTCAGCAGCGCCAGGAATCGATCTGTGAGCGCCTCTACCGCCGGCTGGTAGTCGTCCTCGGCGAGGCAGCCGAGCCGGTGAGCGGCGGCGAGGCGGGTTGCCTGGGCCACAAGCCACGGATGCCGAGCCGGCGGCGTTTCGGTGGCCCACCCGTCGATCATCCGCCGGACGTAGACGCATGTCCGGTCGCCCCAGGCCCACTCCTGGGGAGGGGACA
>CAZSNW010000324.1:0-2378 GCA_964608245.1 uncultured Micromonosporaceae bacterium | reverse complement strand
GGCTAGACTGCGATGCCTGCGCGGTCCCTGGGCGGGAGTGGCGTAACTGGCAGCCGCGCCAGGTTTAGGTCCTGGTGCCCGAAAGGGCGTAGGGGTTCGACTCCCCTCTCCCGCACGCGGTGGGCCCTCGCACCCACGAGCCCGGCATCCGTGCGTCATCGCTCGCGGCTCTCCCTACACGATCCGAATTGCCCCGGCTAGGGTTGAAAACTCCCTGCGGCCGGCGCGGCACGGTGTCGCGGGCTCCGGTCAGCGAGGGGTGAGGGGGCCCTTGCATGTTCCACCACAACCGCCATGCGCTGCCGCACGGCGCGGTGGGCACCCCTGAGACACCCCCGACGCTCGTCCCGGTGGCGCAGGCACTGGACGCCATGGACGGCAACCACCTCCTGCTGCTGCCGATGCGCGACAGCGCCGGCGAGGTGTACGACTTCCGGATCGTCGCCGCCGCCCCGGGCACCGTCGACGCGTACGGCAGGCAGGGGCGCCAGCTGGTCGGAGCACGGCTGCGCAAGGCGTATCCCCGCGGGATACGGGGCGAGGTGTGGGAGGCGTTCCGGACCGCCTACCGGGACGGCGAGGTCCGGACGATCGGCCCCTTCGCGGTCTCCCGTCCCGCCGCGGACCTGCCGCCGATGTGGTTCACCGCCACCGTCCGGCCGGTCGGCGAGGGTCTGCTCTACAGCTGGCGCCGCATCGACGACGTGGGTGGCTCGGAGGAGCGGATCACCCTGGTCGAGCGGCTGGCCAACCTCGGCGTCGGCGAGTACGACCTGGTGGCGGACACCGCCCGCTGGTCGGACGGGTGCTACCGCATCCTCGGCCGCGATCCTGCCGCCGGTCCGCTGAGCGCCGAGGAGGTGTGGGAGATCGCGGCGCCGTCCGACCGGCCCCTCCTCCGCGAGGCGCGCGACCGGGTGCTCGCGGGCAAGCCGGTCGACGTCATCGTGCGGACCCGGGCCGGCGGTCGGGTCACGTACGTCCGCCTGGTGGCCGAGCCGGTCACGAGCGTCACCGGGCAGCCGTTGAAGTTCGTGGTGATCCTGCAGGACGTCACCGCCCGGATCGCCCACGGTGTCCATCTCGCCACCGTCGAGCGGGAGCTGTCCGAGCACAAGGCGAGCCTGGCGGCGGAGAGCCGGCTCGCGGCCGAGTTGCAGCAGATCATCCTGCCCATCCCGGCCGAGCCGGTGGACCTGCCGGGGCTACGGGCGGCGGTCCGCTACCTGCCGGCGGAGCAGGCCAACCGGATCGGTGGGGACTGGTACCACGCGGTCACCGCGGCCGACGGCACCGCGGTGATCGCGGTCGGGGACGTGGCCGGCCACGGCATCCGGGCGGCGGCGGCGATGGCGCGGCAGCGCCACGCCGTGGCGACCCTGACCGCCACCGCCACCAGCGAGCCCGCCGAGCTGCTGCGGCACCTCAACCGGCTGACCTACGACGAGGACGAGCCGACCGGGTTCGCCAGCGCCGTGGTCGGACGCTTCGACCCGGCCTCGGGCGTCATGCGGTGGGCCCAGGCCGGCCATCCGGCACCGCTGCGCACCCGGGGAGGCGTCACCACCGAGCTGCCCCGCCCGCCCGGGCTGCTCCTGGGGGTCGAACCGGACAGCGACTACGAGACCGTGAACACCGCGATCGACCCCGGGGACCTGCTCCTCTTCTACACCGACGGGTTGATCGAGTACCGCGACCCGCGCGCCGAGGACGGGCGGGGGTCGGTCATCGCCACCCTCAACCGGCTGTCCGCCCAGCACAACCCGCAGCCCCTGGCCGGCCTGCTGGCGCAGCTGCCCCGCGCCAACCCGGACGACGACACGTGCATCGTCGGCTTCCGGCGCCTGGCCGGCGGCGAGGCGGCCGGTGCCGGGAACGAGGACGCCGGCGCCGCGGGAGACCCGCCACCGACCCAGGTGCGCCGGTTCAGCGTGCGGACCCGGTGACGGTGTCACCCCGCGGGGACCACCGTCACCGGGTCGCCGACGGCGATCTCACCGTACGGGGGGTCGGGGTTGAGCAGCACGCCGAACACCAGCCGCCCGTCGATGCTGCGGTGCCGCGCGAGCGTGCGCAGCGGCTCCGTACCCCGCCGGCCGGTCTCCTGGTCGGTGGTGGTGACCACGCACCGTCCGCACGGCTTGGCCACCCGGAACGTGACCGCGCCGACCCGTAGCCGCCGTCCGAGCCAGCCGTCCTCGGCCCACGGCGGGGCACCGGACACCACCACGCTGGGCCGGAACCGGTCCATCGGCAGCGGGCCCTCCGGGCTGCCGGCCTCCCGTAACCACCGGTTGAGCATGTCCAGGGAAGCGGCGTTGGTCACCAGCAGCGGGTGGGCGTCGGCGAACGTCACCACGTCGAAGGGTCTCCCGTAG
>CAZSNW010000323.1:0-2382 GCA_964608245.1 uncultured Micromonosporaceae bacterium | reverse complement strand
TCATCTTCGAGGCGTTCCAGCAGGCCGACGGCACCACCAGCCGGCGGTACGGCGGCACCGGGCTGGGCCTGTCGATCAGCCGGGACCTGGCGGCGCTCATCGGCGGCACGATCACCGTGTCGTCCCAGCCGGGGCTGGGGTCGGTGTTCACCCTCTACCTGCCGGACGTGCTGGTGCCGGAGGCGGTGTCCACCGCCACCACCAAGGTGTCGGAGGCGGGGCCGCCGGTCACCGCCATGCCGGTGCTCCGGGAGCCGGAGCGGGTGCAGCGGCGCACCAGCCCGGCGGTCGACCGGCTGCAGGGCGCGACCGTGCTCATCGTCGACGACGACGTCCGGAACGTCTTCGCACTGACCAGCGCGCTGGAACTGCACGGCATGACCGTGCTGTACGCCGACAACGGCGTCGACGGCACCCGGATGCTCCTGGAACACCCGGAGGTCGACGTGGTGCTGATGGACGCGATGATGCCCGACCAGGACGGGTACGAGACCACCCGGGCGATCCGGCGCAACGCCCGGTTCGCCGACCTGCCGATCATCTTCCTCACCGCCAAGGCGATGCCCGGCGACCGGGAGTCGGCGCTGGTGGCCGGCGGCAGCGACTACATCACCAAGCCGGTGGACCTGGACGAGCTGCTGGAGCTGATGGCCACCTGGGTGCGGCGCGACGCCACCGTGGACGGGCGCGCGGACGCGCACACCGACGACACCGACGACCACGGTGACCGTCACGCGGACGTCCACGTGGACGACCGCGGGGACGTCCACGCCCGGGACGCCGGCACCGGTCCGGACGCCGGCGGCATCGGAGAGGAGCGGCCGTGACGATCCCGTTGCCCCACCCCACCCCGTTGTCCCACGCCACCGGCGACGGCGTCCCGGGCGTCGCCAAGGCGCTGCTGGTGGACGACCGGCGGGAGAACCTCACCGCCCTGGAGGCGTTGCTGCAGGGCCTGCCGGTGGAGCCGGTCTCGGTCACCAGCGGGGACGCCGCGCTGAAGAAGCTGCTGGTGGAGGACTTTGCGATCATCCTGCTCGACGTCCAGATGCCGGACATGGACGGGTTCGAGACCGCCGGGCACATCAAGGCGCGGGAGCGGACCCGGAACATCCCGATCATCTTCCTCACCGCCGCCGACCGGGAGGCCCAGCTGGCCCTGCGCGGGTACGCCGCGGGCGCGGTGGACTACCTGACCAAGCCGTTCGACCCGTGGGTGCTGCGGACCAAGGTGTCGGTCTTCGTGGACCTGTGGGCCAAGGAGCAGCAGCTGGCCGCCCGGGCGCGGCAGTTGCGCGAGCTGGAGCGGCGGGAACGCGAGGTGGCCGGGTTGCTGGACGAGGCGCTGGCCGCCCTGCGCGGCTCCGACGGCGTACGCGACGTGGGGCGGGCGGTGTCGCTGCTGGAACGGGCCCGCGGCACCATCCTCACCTGACCCCGGTGCCGCCTTCCACCAGCGGACGACCGTGCGCCGGTCCGGCGCGGTCGACGGTCAGCGGTTCGCCGCCTCGTTGCGGATCATGAGCGCCGACCGCAGGCCCGTGATGTCCAGCACCCGCAGCAGGAAGTCACCCACGTTGGTCAGCACCAGTACGCTCTGGGCGGTGCTGGCCTTGCGGCTGAGCACCACCAGGGTGCCCAGGCCCTGGGAGTCGCAGAACGTGACCCCGCCCATGTCGAGCACGATGCGCGGCGGCGGGTCCGTGAGGATGTCGTTGACCGTGTTCGACAGCCGGGTGGCGGTGAGCATGTCGATCTCCCCGGCGAGGCTCACCACCGCTTCGCCGGGGGTGCGGTGCACCGAGATCGTCAGCTCTGGGCGTTCCACCCGGACAGCCTATCGCGCGACCCGCGGCCCGGTGCGGAGCCGGGGACGTGCCCTGACAGAATGGGAGACATCGTGACCAGCTCGTCGCCGGCCAGCGCGGGCCTCTACCCGGCCGACGCGCCGGCCTCCGCCTCGCTGTTCGACCGTGCCCGGCAGGTGCTGCCGGGCGGGGTCAGCTCACCGGTGCGCGCGTTCAAGGCGGTCGGCGGCACCCCGCGGTTCATGGTCCGCGGCGAGGGGCCGTACCTGTTCGACGCCGACGGCCGCCGCTACGTCGACCTGGTCTGCTCGTGGGGTCCGCTGCTGCACGGGCACGCCCACCCCGAGGTGGTGGCGGCGGTGCGCGAGGCGGCCGGGCGCGGCACCAGCTTCGGTACCCCCACCCCGGCCGAGGTGGAGTTGGCCGAGGAGATCGTCGCACGTACGCCGGTGGAGCGCGTCCGGTTCGTCAGCTCCGGCACCGAGGCCACCATGTCGGCTATCCGACTGGCGCGGGCCGCGACCGGCCGGCCGCTGATCGTCAAGTTCGCCGGCTGCTACCACGGCCACGTGGA
>CAZSNW010000322.1:0-2396 GCA_964608245.1 uncultured Micromonosporaceae bacterium | reverse complement strand
GCCAGTTGGCAGGAGGCGTTCGAGATGTCGGAGCAGGCGCCCACCCTGCTGTCGATCAACGCGCGTGGGCCGGACGGGCTGGACACCTCCTGGCTGTTCGACGTGGACTTCTCGCCGCTGCGGGGCCGACCGGTGATGATCACCGGCGACCGCGCGTACGACCTGGCCGTGCGGCTTGAGGTCAACGGCGTGCCGTTCACCCACGCCCCGACGTTCCGCGACGCGGTGCGGGCCGCGCCGCCGGGGCGGCTGGAGGTGATCGCCAACTACACCGCGTTCCAGGACATCCGGGCGGAGCTTGACCGTGTCGTCTGATCTGACCTGGCGGAGCGTCTCCGACCCGACGGGCGGGTCGGCCAGCGAGTCCGCGCTGCGGGTGATCTGGATCTACCCGGACCTCATGTCCACCTACGGCGACCGCGGCAACCTGCTGGTGCTGTGCCACCGGGCGGCCGCCCGGGGCATGCCGGTGGAGGCGGTCGAGGTGCGCTCCGACCAGCCGGTGCCCGCGCACGGCGACATCTACCTGCTCGGTGGCGGCGAGGACGGCCCGCAGACGCTGGCGGCCCGCCGGCTGGCCGCCGACGGCACCCTGGCCCGGGCGGTCGACAGCGGTTCGGTGATTTTCGCCGTCTGCGCCGGCTACCAGGTGCTGGGCCACTCCTTCGTCGCCCGGGGCGAGCGGCACGCCGGGCTCGGCCTGCTCGACGTGGTCTCCGACCGCGGCACCACCCGGGCGGTGGGTGAACTGGCCGGGCCGGTCAACCCCGCGCTCGGCCTGCCCACCCTGACCGGGTTCGAGAACCACGGCGGCCGCACCCGGCTGGGCCCGCACGCCTCGCCGCTGGCCAAGGTGGCGGTGGGCGTCGGCAACGACGGCCACACCGAGGGCGCCTGGTGGGGCCGGGTGCTCGGCACCTACTGCCACGGCCCGGCGCTGGCGCGCAACCCGGCGCTGGCCGACCTGCTGATCACCTGGGCGACCGGGATCGACCGGCTCGCCCCGATCGACGACACCTGGGTCGAGCGGTTGCGGGAGGAGCGGCTGACCGCCGTCGGCCTCTGACGGGACCGCCCCGTCGCGCCGGAGGACGCCACGTCGGCCATCCGTCAGCCCCGACCGGACCGTCGTCGGCCGGCGTCGACACACGGGTCGGTCCGCACCGGTGAGTGGACCGCAATAATTGGGCAATCTGCCCCAAGGCAATATCCGGATGGGCCTATAAGCTGTGGTCACACAGTCGACGCGTACCGGTGGACCGTCCCTTGCGGGGTGACGGTCGCCGGCCGACGGTCGCACCGTTCGCCGTCGACTGCACGCGCCACCGTCGGTCGAGTCCGACCGGTGGACCAGGCCTGGCCTCGCAGAGGCCGGGGGGCGAGAGGGAAAGCGGGTCTGATGCGCATGCCGCGCATCAGACCCGCAACTCGGTCCGGGACCACCGGCCGACCGACGCCCCACCCACCGGCCGTACCACGGCGGTCAGAGGACCACGCTCACCATCCGACCGGGCACCACGATGACCCGCTGCGGCTGCCGTCCGATCAGGTGGGTGGCGACCGCCGCCAGCGCCGCGGCGCGGATCCTCTCCTCCGAGGCGTCGGCCGGCACCTCGATCCGCGCCCGCACCTTGCCGGCCACCTGCACCGGGTAGGTGACCGTCTCCACCGCCAGCCAGGCCGGGTCGGCGACCGGGTACGGCGCATACGCCAGCGACTCGGGGTGGCCCATCCGCCGCCACAGCTCCTCGCACAGGTGCGGGGCGAACGGCGACAGCATCAGCACCAGCGGCTCCATCAGCGCCCGCGGGGTGCCGCGCTCCCGGAACGTCCCGGTGGCGTGGTTGGTCAGCTCGATGAGCTTGGCGATCGCGGTGTTGAACCGCAGGTTCTCCATGTCCCTGCGGACCCCGTCGACGGTGCGGTGCAGCAGCCGGGTGGTCTCCTCGTCCAGCGCCCCGTCGGTGACCCGCAGCTCACCGGTGTGCTCGTCCACCGCCAGCCGCCACACCCGCTGCAGGAAGCGGTGGGCGCCGACCACCGCCCGGGTCTCCCACGGCCGGGAGACCTCCAGCGGACCCATCGACATCTCGTACACCCGGAAGGTGTCCGCGCCGTACTGAGCGCACATCTCGTCCGGGGTGACGACGTTCTTCAGGGACTTGCCCATCTTGCCGTACTCCCGGTACACCTCCTCGTCGCCGTAGAGGTACTTCGTCTCCCCGTCGACGGTGCGCTCGACGACCTCGGCGGCGGGCACGTACACCCCACGCCGGTCGGTGTACGCGTACGCCTGGATGTAGCCCTGGTTGAACAGCCTGCGGAACGGCTCCGAGCTGCTCACGTACCCCAGGTCGTACAGCACCTTGTGCCAGAACCGGGCGTACAGCAGGTGC
>CAZSNW010000321.1:0-2427 GCA_964608245.1 uncultured Micromonosporaceae bacterium | reverse complement strand
CGCCGACCTGCTGCGCCGCCGGCTGCCCGAGCTGAAGGTGCGGGTGGTCAACGTGGTCGGCCTGATGGCCCTGCAGCCGCCCACCGAGCACCCGCACGGGCTGCCGGACGACATGTTCGACACGATCTTCACCCGCGACAAGCCGGTGATCTTCGCCTACCACGGGTACCCGTCGCTCATCCACCGGCTGACCTACCGGCGTACTAACCACGACAACATGCACGTCCGCGGCTACCAGGAGGAGGGCACCACGACCACGCCGTTCGACATGGTGATGCTCAACAACCTCGACCGGTTCCACCTGGTGATGGACGTGATCGACCGGGTGCCGGGGCTCGGCCAGGTGGCCGCCGGTCTGCGCCAGGAGATGATGGACACCCGCCTGGACTGCCGGGAGCACACCCGCCGCTACGGCGAGGACCACCCGCTGGTACGGGAGTGGCGGTGGCCCGGGTGACCGAGGCGGCGGCCGTGCTGGCCCGGGCGGCGGCTGCGGCCGGCGCCGCCCCGTCGGTCTTCAACACCCAGCCGTGGCGGTGGCGGGTCTACCCGGAGTGGCTCGACCTGCACGCCGACCGCAGCCGGCAGCTCGTCGCCACCGACCCGGAGGGGCGGCTGCTGGGGATCAGCTGCGGTGTGGCGCTCCACCACGCGCGGGTGGCGCTGGAGGCCGACGGCTGGCGGCCGGACGTCACCCACTGTCCGGACCGGGACGACCCCGACCACGTCGCACGCATCCGGCTGGCCGGGCGGATGGAGGTGACGTCGGAGGCGGTCCGCCTCTACCAGGCGGTGCAGGTGCGGCGCAGCGACCGCCGGCCGGTGGTCGAGGTGCCCGTGCCCGACGAGACGCTGGCCGCGGTACGCGCGGCGGTCGAGGAGGAGCAGGTGCACCTGCACGTGCTGCCGCCCGACCAGGTGCACGACCTGTCGGTGGCCGCCTCGCGCGCCGACGAGCTGCACGACCTCGATGACGCGCTGCGCGACGAACTCACCTACTGGTCCGGCGGTCGGCGGGAGACCGGCACCGGCGTGCCGTCCACCGCGATCCCCGCCGAGGAGTCCATCTCCTACGTGCCGCAGCGGGACTTCCGGGCAGAGGGCAGCCTGTGGACGGCGCCGGGTTCGGACCGGTGCGCCACCTACGCGATGCTGTTCGGCCCGCACGACACCTGGCCGTGGTGGATCCGGGGCGGGGAGGCGCTGTCGGCGGCCTGGCTGGTCGCCGTGGTGCACGGCGTGTCGCTGTTGCCGTTCAGCGCACCCATCGAGGTGCCGGCCACCCGTACCCTGCTGCGCACGCTGCTGGTCGGCACCGGCCACCCGTACCTGGTGGTGCGACTCGGCCTGCTCGACCCCGACCAGCCGGCCCCGCCGCCCACCCCGCGGTTGCCCACCTGCCAGACGGTGGAGATCGTCGAGTAGCCGTCGATCTCGCAACTCTGTCCTTACTGGATGATCCGGATCCTTTGGCCGGGCATTGTTATTCCATTGATATATATGTTTAAATCTATGCGGTGCCCGGCCGCCTACCGCAGCCGCCACACCACGAACCCATGACCACCATGAGAGGAGCGACGCATGACGCAATGGATGCGCCGTGCGGCGGTCACCGTCCTCGCGGCCACCCTCCTCGGCGGCGCCCTCGGTACCGCACCGGCGGTCGCCGCCAGCGACCCGGTTGATCCTCCGGATCCGAGCAAGGTCTGCTGGTACGAGGGCAAGCAGTACAGCCCCGGGGCGATCATCATCGCGCCCGACGGCACCAGGCTGCTCTGCCACAACGGCATCTGGATCCACCTCGAGCCGACGGACCCGCAGCCGCCGGTGCCACCGGTGCCCGAGCCGCCGGGCCCGCCGGTGACGGGCTGACACGCGGCTGAATCCACCGACAGTGCCGGTCCCGGATCGCCCTGTGTGGGCGATACGGGACCGGCCCCGGCAGCGTCCCCGCCGACCGGGCCCCTCCCGCCCCCAGCACCAGCGCCCATAGCGGAAATGCGTCCACGGCCAGTGGGTGGAGATCTGACCGTGACGCCGTGAGCCGGCAGCACACCGCGTACCGACCCGTTTCCTTCCCGGCACGGCGTCCCGGCGGCAGACCGCTCCGGGCGCGTCGTGAACTCGCGTCCCTATGGTCACAGCGGCCACCCTGCGTCGCGGCGGGGGCGGCGTGTCCCCCGGCGGGCGCCGGCACCGGACGGCAGCTGGCCGGAGATCCGAGGCTGTGCCCGGACCCGCAGCCGATCCACCGGTGAGCCGGCAGTATGGGATGAGTGGGTATGAGCCGGGTGCTGGTGGTCAACAGCGGGTCCTCGTCGGTGAAGTACAGGCTGTTCGACGGCGCACGGACGCTCGCCCAGGGGATCATTGAGCGCATCGGCGAGCCGGGCGGTGGCGCCGCCGACCACGACGCGGCCCTGCGCC
>CAZSNW010000320.1:0-2448 GCA_964608245.1 uncultured Micromonosporaceae bacterium | reverse complement strand
CCGAGATCGAGCTACGGATCGCCGACCTCAAGGACATCCTCGCCACCCCGGCCCGCCAGCGGCGGATCGTCGGCGAGGAGCTCGCGGCGGTGGTGGAGAAGTACGGCGACGAGCGGCGTACCCGGATCGTGCCGTACGAGGGTGAGGTCTCGATGGAGGACCTGGTGGCCCGCGAGGACGTCGTGGTCACCATCACCCGCACCGGGTACGCCAAGCGCACCCGGGCCGACCTCTACCGCACCCAGCGCCGCGGCGGCAAGGGGGTGGCCGGCGCCAGCCTGCGCCAGGACGACATCGTCAGCCACTTCTTCGTCTGCTCCACCCACGACTGGATCCTCTTCTTCACCAACAAGGGCCGGGTCTACCGGGCCAAGGCGTACGAGCTGCCGGAGGCCAGCCGGACGGCCCGCGGCCAGCACGTGGCCAACCTGCTGGCGTTCCAGCCGGACGAGCACATCGCGCAGGTGATCCGGATCGCCAGCTACGACGAGGCGCCCTACCTGGTGCTGGCGACCAAGAAGGGGCTGGTGAAGAAGACCGCGCTGGCGGAGTTCGACTCCAACCGTTCCGGCGGGATCATCGCCATCAACCTGCGCGAGGGCGACGAGCTGGTCGCGGCGCAGCTCATCCGGGAGGACGACGACCTGCTGCTGGTCAGCCGCAACGCCCAGGCGATCCGGTTCCGCGCCAACGACGAGGTGCTGCGGCCGATGGGTCGGGCCACCTCCGGGGTCATCGGCATGCGGTTCTCCGGCGACGACGAGCTGCTCGCCATGGAGGTGGTACGCCCCGGCATGGACGTGCTGGTGGCCACCGGCGGCGGCTACGCCAAGCGGACCCCGATCGAGGAGTACCCGGTGCAGGGCCGCGGCGGCAAGGGCGTCGTCACCGTCAAGATCACTGAACGCCGGGGCGCGCTCGTCGGGGCGCTGGTGTGCCACCCGGACGACGAGCTGTTCGCGATCACGAGCACCGGCGGAGTCATCCGGACTCCGGTGAAGCCCGTGCGGCGGACCCGTGACCGGAACACAATGGGTGTGAAGCTGATGGACCTGCCCGAGGGCGTGACCCTCGTGGCCATCACCAGGAACGCCGACGAGCCTGACGAACAGGAATGACGCGATGCGGGAGAGTACGGCACCGGGGTCCCCTGCCTCCACCGGTGAGCAGCCGGCCCTGGACCACGACCTGACACGGGTGCACCCGGACGGCGGCCCCGCGGGTGGGGATCCGACGGTCACCGCGGACGCGACCGGGCTCGCCGGTGGCGTCAGCGACCGGGTGGACACCACCGCGGAGGCGACCGGCGTCGACCGGGTCGGCGTGACCGGCGGGTTCGGCACGACCGACCGCAGCGACGACACGTACCGGGCCGGGCAGGCGGTCGGCGACCTGACCCTGAGGCCGTACCTGACGCGGTCGGACGGGTCGCTCTACCAGAGCCGGAGCGCCACCGGCACCTACCCCGACGGCGACCTCGACGGCGGCGTCGGCACGGTGACCGGGACGCCGCCGACGATGGGTGCGGGTGAGGCCACCGGGACGCCGCAGGCGGGTCCGACGACCGTCGGGCCCGTGGTCGGCTCGGCCTCGGTGCCGCACGCGGTACGCCCGGTGCGGGTGGGCACCGGCCCGCGGGGGCCGCGCCGCGCCCGGTTGACGGTCCGCCGGATCGACCCGTGGTCGGTGATGAAGTTCTCGTTCATCGTGTCGCTGGTGCTGTTCGTGGTGATGATCGTCGCCACGTCGGTGCTGTACATGGCGCTGGACGCGATGGGCGTGTTCGAGAGCTTCAACTCGTCGGTGGCCGACCTGGCGGGCGGCGGCTTCCCCGAGCTCACCGCGCGCGCGGTGATCGGTACCGCGGCCGCGCTCGGCGGGATCAACGTGCTGTTGTTCACCGCGTTGGCGACGCTGGGGGCGTTCGTCTACAACGTGTGCGCCGACCTCGTCGGCGGGATCGAGGTGACGCTCGCGGAACGCGAGTGACCACCGCGGGCCGGGGATCGACCGGCCGGCCGGTGATTAACCGGTTGGCGGCGGCCGCTATGGTGGTACGCGACGGGTGGATCCGGTGTTGGCCGTGACACCCGTATGCGGTAGCCTTGGCCCGCGGCACGGGGCTATAGCTCAGTCGGTTAGAGCGCAGAGCTGATAACTCTGAGGTCGCTGGTTCGATTCCAGCTAGCCCCACTCCACCCTCCTGGGTCACCGACCGTGAGGTGCGCGCCATGTGGAAGAAGCTGATCATCCTGGCGACCGTCGCGGTGGTCGCCACGGTGGTCGTGCGGAAGGTCCGCGCGGCCAACGCCGAGCGCGCACTCTGGCACGAGGCCACCACCGCACCCGACCTCCGCTGACCCGTGGCGTCGTGGTCCGGTGTCTGACCGTTCCGGGGTCGTAGCTCAACTGGCAGAGCACCGCCTTTGCAAGGCGGGGGTTAGGGGT
>CAZSNW010000319.1:0-2465 GCA_964608245.1 uncultured Micromonosporaceae bacterium | reverse complement strand
GTCCGGCTCCTCGCCGGCCACCACCGCGGCGTGCAGCCGCCGCTGCTCCTCCCACGCCTGCTGGTAGTCGACCACCCCGAGGGTGCGTACCACCGGGGCGGTCGTGGAGATCGTGCCGGTCACGAGCACCAGCCTAGCCGCCGGCGGACCCCAGGTGCCCCGGACGCTGCGGCCGGTCCGACCCGTGGGCCGCGGTGTCGACCGCACGGGGGTGGTCAGTCCGACAACGCCGCCTGCAGCGCCGCCTGCAGGTCGGGGTGGGCGAACCGGAAACCGGCGCGCCGCAGCACGCCCGGCACCACGCGCTTGCTGGTCAGCGCGTCGGCGCCGAACTCGCCGAGCAGGAGCTTCAGCACCACCCCGGGCAGGGGCAGGACCGCGGGCCGGTGCAGCAGCCGTGCCAGGGTCCGGGTGAACTCCCGGTTGGTCACCGGGGTGGGGCCGACCAGGTTCACCGGTCCGACGATGTCCGGGCGCTGCAGCAGGAACACGGTCGCCGACAGCCAGTCGTGCAGCGAGATCCACGGCTGCCACTGGGTGCCGGACCCGATCCACCCGCCGAGCCCCAGCCGGAACGCGAGCAGCTGTCCGCCGAGGAACCCGCCGTCGCGGTGCAGGGGGAAGCCGGTACGCAGGTGCACCACCCGGACGCCGGCGTCGCGCGCCGGGTCGGCGGCCGCCTCCCAGCGGCGTGCCACCGTGGTGAGGAACCCGTCGTTCCGCGGTGGCGAGTGTTCGTCGACCTCCTCGTCGCCGGTGTCGCCGTACCAACCGACCGCCGAGGCGCACACCATGACCTGTGGCGCCGGGTCGGCGGCGGCCACCGCGCGCGCCAGCAGGTCGGTGGTGCCCACGCGGCTGGCGACGAACGCCCGACGGTAGGCCGGGGTCCACGGGCGTACCGGCAGCTGCACCCGCCCGACCCGGATCCCCATCGGAGTCCCGGCCAGGTTCACCACCGCGTCCACGGTGGAGACGACGGTCGGGGCGAGTCGGCCGGCGGCCGGATCCCACTGCACCTCGTCCGGGGAGCGGGCGGGCCGGCGTACCAGCCGCACCACCTCGTGGCCGTCGTCGCGTAGCCGGGCGACCAGCCGCGTGCCGAGGAAGCCGGACGCGCCGGCCATGAGAATCCGCATACCGCCATCGTGCCGCACGCGGCCCCGCCGACGGCGGGACCGCGTGCGAACGTGGCCGCCGGCGGCCGGTCAGGACCGACCGCCGGCGACCGTCACGCCAGGCCGAGCTCGGACTCGAACGCCCCGGCCTCCAGTCGCTCCTTGACGGTGCCGAGGAAGCGGGCGGCGTCGGCGCCGTCGACCAGTCGGTGGTCGTAGGTCAACGACAGGTAGCACATCGAGCGGGGCACGATCACCTCGCCGCCGAGGTCCGGGTCCTCCACCACCGCCGGACGCTTGACCACCGCACCGGTGCCCAGGATCGCCACCTGCGGCTGGTTGATGATCGGGGTGTCGATCAGGGCGCCGCGGCTGCCGGTGTTGGTGATCGTGAACGTGCCGCCGGACAGCTCGTCCGGGTTGACCTTGTTGGCAC
The DNA here is from genome assembly GCA_964608245.1 of uncultured Micromonosporaceae bacterium. Lineage (GTDB taxonomy): Bacteria > Actinomycetota > Actinomycetes > Mycobacteriales > Micromonosporaceae > Natronosporangium. The sequence goes on along the minus strand of CAZSNW010000319.1, from coordinate 911 downwards.
GGGTGCGCTCGGCCACGTCCGCGATGCGGCGGGCCAGCCCGGCGAGGTTGAGGTCACCGGCGTTGCGGATCACCGGCACCACCAGCCCGCGCTCGGTGTCCACCGCGATGCCCAGGTGCTCGGCGTCGTGGTAGGTGACGGTGCCCGCCTCCATGTCGAGCGAGGCGTTGAGGCTCGGGTGCTGCCGCAGCGCCTCCACGGTGGCCAGTGCGAAGAACGGCAGGAACGACAGCTTCACCCCGTGGGTGGCGAGGAACTCGTCCTTGACCCGCTCCCGCAGCCGGGCGATACGGGTGACGTCGACCTCCACCACGGTGGTCAGCTGCGCGGAGATCTGCAGCGACTCCACCATCCGGCGGGCGATGATGGTGCGCAGCCGGGAGAGCTTCTCGGTGCGGCCGCGCAGCGGGCTCGGCTCGACCGGGGCCGGGCGGGCCGGCGCCGCCGGGGCCTCCGGCTTCGCCGCGGCCGCGGCGCGCTCGGCCGCCTTGCGCGCCTCCACCGCGGCCAGGACGTCGCTCTTGCGGATGCGCCCGCCCAGGCCCGTGCCGGTGATCGTGGACAGGTCCACGCCGTGTTCGGCGGCGAGCTTGCGCACCAGCGGAGTCACGTAGATCTTCTCGCCGACGGGCGCCGCCGGAGCGGGGGCCGGCTGGGGAGCCGGGGCCGGCGCGGCGGCGGGGGCCGGTGCCGGTGCCGGCGCGGCGGGGGCCGGGGCCGGCTCGGCCGGCGCCGCCGGCGGCGCGGCGGCGGCGGGCGCCTCCGTCGGGGCGGCGGGAGCCGGGGCGGCCGGGGCGGCCTCGGGCTCGGCCGCCGCGGGCGCGGCGCCGCCGCCGATCACCGCGAGCACGTCCCCGACCTGGGCCACCTGGGCCTAGGCGACCCGGATCTCGGTGACGGTGCGCGCGGCC
>CAZSNW010000318.1:0-2475 GCA_964608245.1 uncultured Micromonosporaceae bacterium | reverse complement strand
CCCGGGTGGTGCACCCCGACGGCACCATCCAGGAGGAGCGGTACACCAACCTCCGGATCGGCGTGGAGCCGGCCACCTCCCTGTTCGGCGTCCCCGCCGGCTTCCGTGAGGCGGGTCCTGCGTCGGGCGCGACGCCGGCGCAGCAGTGCCCGGTGGCCTGGATCAGCCTGCTCGCCATGACCAGCGTCGGTCCGTTCCTGGGTGACGGGATCGTCACCGCGGTGACCGACCCGAACCTCGGCTGCTTCTTCGCGGCCGACGCGGCCATCTTCGAGTACCCGATGGACGGCTTCCCGCTGTGGCCGCTGGGCCTACCGTGGGACGAGTGGTACGTCTACGACACCGGACTGCCCGTGCCGTTCCTCCCCTACACCGCGTTCGGGTTCCTGGGCTTCGTCGCCATGCACCCGGACGGTGAGGTCGTCGGCGTCGAGTCCCTCGTGATCCTGGACATCTTCTGAGGCACTCGACACGACACGTCCCGCGGTGTCGGGGCACCGCGGGACCCGCCAAGAGGGCCGGACGCGCCACCGTCCCGGGCCGGGCGCCGGGCCCGCGGCAGCGGGCCCGGCGCCCCTCGTGCCGTCCGGCCCCACGTGTCCGGCCGGCACCCGTCACCCACCCCGTGCGCACACCCTCCTGAGACGCGGGCCACCGGCGGAACAGGGAACCGGGAACGCCCGGCGACCGTCGCACCGCGTGGACCGCGCCACGCTCGGCGGGTCACCGGAGAGGTGATCCGCCGAGCGTCGTCACACCCGACGCGGACCGGCTGTCAGGTAGCGTGTGCGATCAAGGAGGCGTCCATGAGTGACGACGTGGTCAGCGACCGCCCCGGACCGGTGCGGCGCGACGGCACCGGATGGCGGTACCCGGAGGCGGCGCGGGACGACGTCGTCGAGATCCGGCACGGGGTCGCCGTCGCCGACCCGTACCGCTGGCTGGAGGATCCGGACTCCGAACGCACCCGCCGGTGGATCGCCGAGCAGAACGCGCTCACCGAGGCGCATCTCTCCACGCTGGAGTCCCGCAAGTGGTTCGCCGACGCGCTGGCCGCGATCGTGGCCACGCCCACCGTGGGCGTCCCCCGCAAGCGGGGCGGGCGGTACCTGTTCCGCCACAACGACGGCACCCGCGACCAGGACAGCGTGCACGTCGCCGACACCCTGGCGTCCCTGGTCGCCGGCGGCCGGGTGCTCGTCGACCCGGCGACCTTCTCCCCCGACGGGGGCGTCTCAATCAGCGGCGCCACCCTCAGCCCCGACGGCACCCTCGTCGCGTACGGGCTGAGCGAGGCGGGCAGCGACTGGATCCGGTGGCGGGTGCGGGATGCGCGGACCGGCGAGGACCTGTCCGACGAGATCACCCGGGCCAAGTTCCACCTCGCCGAGTGGCTGCCCGACGGCAGCGGGTTCCTCTACTGGGCGTACCCGCAGCACGAACGCGCCAGCGGTGACGACGCGACCCCGCTGGGCGCCGGCGCGCTGCTGCTGCACCGGCTGGGCACCCCGCAGTCGGCCGACGAAGTCGTGCACCACGACCCGACCGCCCCGCGCGAACGGGTCACCGCCGAGGTGACCGACGACGGCCGGTACGTGGTGCTGTCGTACACGGAGGGAACGGCCCGGTCCAACCGGCTGGCGGTACGCCGGATCACCCCCGACGGGTTCGGCCCGCTGATCCCCGTGGTCACCACCGCGCACGCGCTGTTCGAGTACGCCGGCTCCGACGGGGACCTGCTCTACCTGCGCACCGACGACGGCGCGCCGCGCGGCCGACTGGTGGCGGTCGACCTGGCCGCGGTCGCGGCGGCGCCGCCGGCGCCGGGTGCGGCCGCACCGCTGGTGGAACTCGTCGGCGAACGCGAGGCCGTGCTCACCGGCGTGATCCGCGCCGGCGACGGATTCCTCCTGGAGTACCTGGAGGACGCCTCCCACCGGCTGCGCCGTGTCGACCGGGCGGGCAAGGAGCTCGGCGAGGTGGACCTCGGCGGGGAGACGGTCTCCCTGGTGGAGGTCACCGGCCGCGTCGGCGACGACGAGGCGTTCGCCGGGGTCACCTCCTTCACCCGTGAGACCCGGATCTACCGCATCGACGTGGCCACCGGCGCTGCCGAGCTGCTCATCGACCCGACCCCGCCGGGCGGGGCGTTCGCCGCGACCGTCACCGAGCGGCGGTACGCGACGAGCCGGGACGGCACCCGGGTGCCGTACTTCCTCGTCCGCCGGCCGGACCTGCCCACCGACCGGCCCCAGCCGACCCTGCTGTACGGCTACGGCGGCTTCGACCAGCCGATGACACCCGCGTTCAAGCCGGCCTGGCCGGCCTGGGTGGAGGCCGGCGGCGTCCTGGTGGTGGCCAACCTGCGCGGCGGCGGCGAGTTCGGCCGCCAGTGGCACGAGGCCGGCACCCGGGAACGCAAGCAGAACGTGTTCGACGACTTCATCGCGGTCGCCGAGCACCTGGTGGCCACCG
>CAZSNW010000317.1:0-2507 GCA_964608245.1 uncultured Micromonosporaceae bacterium | reverse complement strand
CCGGGCCGGCCGGCACCTCGTAGGCGAGGTTGCTCAGCGTCGTCTCGGTGTGCCCGTAGTGGTTCTGGATCCGCAGGTCCGGGCGTACCTGGCGGATGCGGGCCACGAGGTCCCACGACAGCGCCTCGCCGGTGCAGATCACGAGCCGCCGCGGCAGGACCGGCGCGAGCCCGTCCGGGCCGGCGGCGAGCAGCTCCAGGTGGCTCGGCACGATCTTGAGCACGTCGACCGGGTGGCGGCGGAGGTACGCGGCGACCGCCTCCGGGTCGGTGGACCGGTCGCGGTCGAGCAGGTGGACGGTGCCGCCGGTGGTCACCGCGCACCAGATCGCGGTGAACCCGAAGTCGGCGGCCGGGGTGGACATCATCACCCACTGCCAGCCCCGCCAGTCGGGCCCGAACCGCGGGGTCATCCCCACCAGGTACGCCGCGATGCCACGGTGGGGGACGGCCACCCCCTTCGGCACGCCGGTGGAGCCGGAGGTGAACACCACGTGGCCGAGGTCGTCGAGGTCCACGTCGACGTCGACCGGCCCGGTCGGGGCGTCGGCCGGCAGCCGGTCGAGCAGGACGACCCGGCCCTCGGCCGGGCGGTCCGGGTCGGCGCGGCCGACCGCCTCGACGGCGGTCTCCCGGTACCGGCTGGTGGTGACCACCAGCCGCGCGCCGGCTGCGGACAGCATGTGTCCGATCCGGCCGGCCGGGTAGGTGACGTCGAACGGCAGGTACGCGCCACCGGCCTTGTGGATGCCGAGCAGCGCGACCACCAGTTCGCAGCTCGGTTCGAGCAGGACGCCGACGGGTTCCTCCTTGGTCAGGCCCGCGGCGAGCAGGGTGTGGGCGAGCCGGTTCGCCTCCTCCTCGAGCTCCCGGTAGGTCAGGACCCGCTCCGGGTCGCGCACCGCCACCGTGTCGGCGTGACGGGCGGCCGCCTGCTCGAACTGACGGATCGCGGGCGGGCCGGGATCCTCGGCGGGCGGGCCGACGAACGCCGGGCCGGCCACCGGTTCCAGCGTGATCGCACCCACCGGCCGGGCCGGGTCGTCCAGCATGGCCCGCAGCACCCGCAGCAGGTAGCCGTACCACCGCTCGACCGTCTCGGTGTCGAACAGGTCCGCGCGGTAGGTGAGCATGCCCCGGTAGCCGCCGTCAGGGGTGGTGACCAGGCCGAGGTTGAGGTCGTACTTGCTCGCGGTCTCCGGCCGCACCAGGGTCTCCACCTCGAGCCCCGGCATGACCGGGGTGCCCCGGTTGTCCTCGATGACGTTGAGCATCACCTGGAACACCGGGGTGGTGGAGGGGTCGCGCGGCGGCTTGATCCGGTCGACGACCTGTTCGAACGGGGCGTGCGCGTGGGCGAACGCCTCCAGGGTGTGGGTGCGGACCCGGTCCAGGAGCTGCCTGACCGTCGGGTCGCCGGAGAGGTCGGTGCGCATCGCCAGGGTGTTGATGAAGCAGCCGACCATCTGCTCGGTGTCGGGGTGGTGTCGGCCGGAGTGGGGGACCCCGACCACCACGTCCTCGGTGCCGGCCAGGCGTCCGAGCACCACCTGCCAGGCCGCCAGCAGCACCATGAACGGCGTCACGCCGTGGGCGGCGGCGAACGCCCGCAGCCTGCCGACCTCGGCGGCCGGCAGCTCCACCGGCAGCACCCCGGCGGCCGAGGTCGCCACCGGCGGTCGCGGCCGGTCGGCGGGGAGTTCGAGGACCGGCGGCGCGCCGGCCAGGTGCTTGGCCCACCACTCGACCGCCTCCTCCGAGGTGTCCACACCCCGGGCCCAGGCGGCGTAGTCCGCGTACTGCAGCTGCGGTGCCGGCGGCGGTGTCGCGCCGGTGACCCGCGCGGTGTAGCAGGCGGCGAGGTCGGCCACGGCCAGGCTCACCGACCAGGCGTCGACGGCGATGTGGTGGAAGACGATGCCCAGCGCGTACCGCTTGTCACCCAGCCGGTAGAGGGTGACGCGGATCGGCGGGTCGGTGTCCAGTCGGAACGGCCGGTCGGAGTCCCGCTTGGCTGCCGCGCGTAGCTCGTCGGCGGTGGTGTCCGCCACCGACACGGTCACCGCGTCCGGGTCGAGCACCCGGCCGGTGAGCCGACCGTCCTGTTCGACGATGACGGTGCGGAGGATCTCGTGGCGGGTGACGAGGTCGGTCACCGCGCCGGTCAGCGCGTCGGTGTCGAGCTCGCCGTGCAGGCCCAGCAGCAGCGGCACGTGGTACGCCGGGCTCTCCGGCTCGAGCTGCGCAAGGAACCACAGCCGTTCCTGCACCGGGGAGAGCACCACCGTGCCCGGGTCCGGGCGGACCGGGATGGGGTCGACACCCGGGGCGGTGGGGGTGTCAACCTGCCCGGCGTCCCGGTCGAGTGCGGTGGCCAGGTCGGCGAGGACGGGGTGTTCGAACAGCAGCCGCAGCGGGATGTCGTGGCTGAGGTGTTGGCGCAGGCGTCCGATGGCGCGGGTGGCGGCGAACGAGTGGCCGCCGATGGCGAAGAAGTCGTCGTGCCTG
>CAZSNW010000316.1:0-2516 GCA_964608245.1 uncultured Micromonosporaceae bacterium | reverse complement strand
ATCTCGTCGACCGCCGCCCGCTCGACGTTCCGGGGGTCCAGCACCATGACCCCGTCCTCGTCGTGGACCCGGACGCCGTGCAGCTCCAGCAGGCCCCGGACCACCTCGACGTCCCGGATCGCCGGCACGTCGTGGAGGTAGCTCGGCGAGTCGGCCAGCAGCGCAGCCACCATCGCCTTGGTGACCAGGTTCTTGGCGCCACGGATGCGGATCTCGCCGTGCAGCGGCGCGCCGCCGTGAACGATGATCACGTCGTCTGTGCGCTTCGCGCTCATCACGCCTCCAGCGGCAGAGTCGGATCGCCCGGCGGCAGGCGCGCCGTGCCGTCGGCGGTCGCTGGCTGAGCATAGTCCCCGGCCGCACGTGGGGTGGCCCACTGTCCCGGTTCCGCGGCCTGGATCGGGTGAGCCTTCGCGGAACCGGCCCGCACGGGTACGCGGTGTGGTACCACCCCGGGACCGGGGGAGACCGCCGTCGGTGCCCACGGCCGCCGCGCCGGGCGGCGGTCGGTCAGGGAAGTGCCAGCATCCGTTCCAGCGCCACCCGGGCGTAGTGGGCGGTCTCCGGGTCGACGGTGATCCGGTTGACCACCCGCCCGGCCACCAGCTCCTCCAGCGCCCACACCAGGTGCGGCAAGTCGATGCGGTTCATCGTCGAGCAGTAGCAGACCGTGCGGTCCAGGAACATCACCTGCTTGTCCGGGTGCTGCTTGGCGAGCCGTCGCACCAGGTTGAGTTCGGTGCCCACCGCCCAGGCGGAGCCGGACGGCGCCTCCCGCACGGTACGGATGATCATCTCGGTGGAGCCCACGTAGTCCGCGGCGGCCACCACCTCGTACCGGCACTCCGGGTGGACCAGCACGTTGACCCCGGGTACGCGTTCCCGTACCTCGGTCACGCAGTCCAGCGTGAACCGCCCGTGCACCGAGCAGTGGCCCCGCCACAGGATCATCCGGGCGGCGCGCGCCTGCTCCGGGGTGAGCCCGCCGTCGACCTTGTGCGGGTCCCACAGCACGCAGTCGTCCAGCGAGAACCCCAGCTCGCGTACCGCGGTGTTGCGGCCCAGGTGCTGGTCGGGCAGGAACAGCACGGTGTCGCCGCGCTCGTAGGCCCACTCCAGCGCCCGCCGGGCGTTCGACGACGTGCACACCAGCCCGCCGCGGCGGCCGACGAACGCCTTGATGTCGGCCGAGGAGTTCATGTACGTCACGGGCACGGTGCGGTCGGCCAGCCCCCAGTCGGTCAGGCGCTGCCAGGCCTCCTCCACCTGGGAGAGCGCCGCCATGTCCGCCATCGAGCAGCCGGCGGCCAGGTCCGGCAGGATCACCTGCTGGTGGTCGGCGGTGAGGATGTCGGCCGACTCGGCCATGAAGTGGACGCCGCAGAAGACGATGAACTCGGCCTGGTCCTGCTGCTGGGCCTGGACCGACAGGCGGTAGCTGTCGCCCCGGGCGTCCGCGAAGCGGATGACCTCGTCCCGCTGGTAGTGGTGGCCCAGGATGAAGACGCGGTCGCCGAGGGTGGCCTTGGCCGCGGCGATGCGATCGGCCAGCTCCTCGGGCGGGGCAGCGGTGTAGCGCTCGGGGAGCGGGAGCTGGAGTCGGAGCATGCTGTGGGTCCTCCACGGGTCGCTCCGGTTGCGGACGGCGGGGACAGCCCGGTCGCCTCTCCCGCGGGGATGTCGTCCCCGGAGCTGGATATGTCGCCGGATGCCGGGCCGGCGTTGGTTGCAGCCTAGCCGCTGCCCCCCTTCCAACCCTGCCCGACGGGTCCGTGTTCCCGGTCGGGGGTCTACCTGCGGAGGACGAGCCGCCCCTCGCACACCGCCAGCTCCTCGAAGGGCCGGTCACGGAACGGCGCCCCCAGGGGGAGGGCGGCGAGCGCTGCCTCCTGGTCGGGCCCGCCTCGTGTGGCGACCTCGTCGGCGACCTCGAACCCCGCCTGACGGATCAGCGCGAGGTGGTCCGCGTGGCGGAGGCGGTTCTGGAAGTGGAGGGCCGGGCTGTACCGCCGCCACGCGTCCTCGTCGAACCGCAGGAAGTTGTAGATCGACAGGCGGCCGTCGAAGTACGAGAAGTGGTCGCGGTAGTCGATCTGGAAGCTCATCCACCCGTCGGGTGAAAGGATCCGGTCGCACTCCCGCAGGATGTCGACGATGTCTGCCGGCGGGATGTGCTCGAGGGTGTTCGTGCTCGTGATCACGTCGACCGAGCCGGCGGGCAGCCCGGTGGCTCGGGCGTCGCATGGAGCCCGGTAGTCGATCCCCAGCCGCTGGAGGTGGACGTCGACCCCGGCGTCCCCAGGGTCCGGGGGGACCCGCACCATGTCGGGGTGGCGAGGCCGACCGGCGAGCCGCCGGGCGATGTCCCCGCACGAGCGTGGGGCGGACGAGCGGCCGGATGTCGACCACGACCTGCTCGTGGACGCCGAAGCACCAGAGCAGCTGGGGGATGTGGAGGTCCCACCCGGCTCCGAACTCGAAGAAGCGGCCTCCGGTGACATCGGTCCCGGCCGTGC
>CAZSNW010000315.1:0-2522 GCA_964608245.1 uncultured Micromonosporaceae bacterium | reverse complement strand
CGCCGGCGTGGGTGACTACCGCCAGCTCCGGCGAGAAGCCCTCCACGTGCTCGGCCTCGCGCCGCAGGTACGCCTCGGGGATGAACAGCGGGAAGTACGCGTTCTGAGCCCCGGCGGCCTTGATCCGGGCGTCCATCTCGGCCTGCATGCGCTCCCAGATGGCGTACCCGGTCGGTCGGATCACCATGGTTCCGCGTACCGGGCCGTTGTCGGCCAGCTCCGCCTTGGCGATCAGGTCCTGGTACCAGCGGGGGAAGTCCTCCGCCCGGGGTGTGAGAACGCGTGCCATAGCGGCCAATCCTAGTGCGACCGGGCACGTCGGAACGCCAGGGCCGACCGGGACGCGCGTACGCGACCGGTGTGGCGGGCCGGGTGTCAGCGCACGATCCGGCCGCGCAGGACGATCCGGCGCGGGTTTCGCAGCACCCGCAGGTCGTTGCGCGGGTCCTCGTCGTAGGCGACCAGGTCCGCCAGGCCCCCCTCCACCAGCCCGGGGAACCCGAGCCACTCGCGGGCGCCCCACGAGCCGGCCCTGAGCACGTCCATCACGGACATTCCGGCGCGCTCGTGCAGCAGCAGCATCTCCTCGACCGCCAGCCCGTGCAAGATCGTGCTGCCCGCGTCGGTGCCGACGTAGACCGGTACGCCCGCCTCCACCGCCGAGCGCACCACCTCCGGGAACCGCCGGTGCAGGGCGCGCATGTGCTGCGCATACCCGGGGAACTTCTCGTCGGCGCGCCGGGCGATGTCCGGGAACGTGTCGATGTTGATCATCGTGGGCACCAGGGCGGTGCCGCGCCGGGCCATCTCCTCGATGAGGTCCCCGGAGAGCCCTGTGCCATGCTCCACCGAGTCGACCCCGGCGTGCACCAGGGTCGCCACCGCCTCCTCGGAGAAGGTGTGGGCGGCCACCCGGGCGCCGTTGGCGTGCGCCGCCTCGATGATCGCGGCGGTGGTCTGCGGGTCGTAGCAGGGGGCGAGGTCCTTGACCTCACGGTCCAGCCAGTCGGCGACGAGCTTGATCCAGCCGTTGCCGGCCCGCGCCTGCGCGGCGGCGACCTCCACCACCCGGTCGGCGGTGACCTCCACGGGTACGCCCCGCAGGTGCTTCTTCGGCGGCGCGATGTGCCGGCCGGCACGCGCCAGCCGCGGGATCTCCGGGTCGTCGTCGAGCTCGGCGTACGGGAACGGGGAGCCGGCGTCGCGGATGGCGAGCACGCCGGCGTCCCGGTCGATCACCGCGAGTTCGCGGGCCCGGTCCAGCGACGCGACCGCGCCGCCGTCGTGCTCGATGCCGATGTGGCAGTGCGCGTCGACCAGCCCCGGCAGCAGGAACCCGCCGTCGACCACGGTCTCCGCACCCGGCACCGGCTCGGTGGTGACCCGGTCGCCGACCAGCCACAGATCGCGTACCTGATCGTCGGGGAGCACGACCCCGCGCACGTGCCACGCCATGCCGCCAGCCTACGGTCCGGCCGGAGAGCCCCGGCCGGGCAGGGCCGCCGGCGTGGCCCGCGGGGCACCCTGGTCACCGGTCGCGCTTGCGCTCCTTGGCCGCGAGCTTGTCGAAGTCCAGGTCCGGTGGGACGAACCCGTCGTCGCCGGTGGGCGCGCCGCCGGGCAGGCCCGGGAAGCCGCCCATCCCGGGCAGGCCGCCGGCGCCGGGGAAACCGCCGGGCAGGCCGGGCATGCCGACCGGCATGCGCGGCCGGCCGCCGCCGCGGCCCCCGCCCTTCTTGCCCTTGCGCTTGCTCTTGGGCGACTTGGTGGCCTTGCGCCGGCCCCCGGGCAGCCCCAGCATCCCGCCGACCTGCTTGACCATCTTCTGCGCCTCGGCGAACCGGGTCAGCAGCTGGTTGACGTCGGTGACGCTGGTGCCCGACCCGTTGGCGATGCGGACCCGGCGCGACCCGTTGATGATCTTCGGGTTGGCGCGCTCCGCCGGCGTCATGGACCGGATGATCGCGGTGACCTTGTCCAGGTGCCGGTCGTCGATCTCGGCGATCTGGTCCTTCATCCGGGCCATGCCCGGCATCATCGCCAGCACGTTGGCGATCGGCCCCATCTTCCGGACGGCCTGCAGCTGCTCGAGGAAGTCGTCGAGGGTGAAGTCCTCGCCGCCGAGCAGCTTGGCGGTCATCTTCTGCTTCTGCTCCTCGGCGAGCGCGGCCTCCGCCTTCTCGATGAGGGTGAGGACGTCGCCCATCCCGAGGATCCGGCCGGCCAGCCGGTCGGGGTGGAACAGGTCGAAGTCCTCGACCTTCTCGCCGGTCGAGGCGAACAGGATCGGCTGGCCGGTGACGTACCGCACCGACAGCGCCGCACCGCCCCGCGCGTCACCGTCCAGCTTGGTCAGAGCCACGCCGGTGATGCCGACCCCGTCCTGGAACGCGCGGGCGGTGGTGACCGCGTCCTGCCCGATCATCGCGTCGAGCACGAAGATGACCTCGTCCGGGTCGGTGACGTCCCGGATGGCCGCGGCCTGCGCCATCATCTCCTGGTCGACGCCGAGCCGGCCGGCG
>CAZSNW010000314.1:0-2538 GCA_964608245.1 uncultured Micromonosporaceae bacterium | reverse complement strand
GATCTTCAATCGACGTATCGCGAGCAAGGGCGGCGGGTGGCGGCCGTACCACGGCCGCAACCCGCACACCAGCCACGTGCACGTGTCCGTCGGCGTCGGCCCGGACGGCCGATCGACCGGACCCTATGACAACACCAGCCCGTGGGGAGTCGCGGGGCAAGCAGCAGGAGGTGATCCGTTGAGCGCGGAGGATGTGTGGCGGCACCGGCTGCCGTGGGCCAACGACTGGCCAGTGGACCGCTGGGGCGCACGCAAGGACGGCTACCTCGCCCAGACCTACCTGAGCCAGGGGTACGCGCTGACCCGGCGCGTGGATGAGGGTGTGCGGGAGGTGCTGGCCGGGCAGGCGGCGATCCTGGCCGCGATCGCCGGCCGGGACCCGGTGGAGGCGATGCGCGGGGAGCTGGATCGGCACCGGGCGCTGATGCTGGCCGAGGTCCGCGGCGGCCTGGACGAGCTGGCCGAGCTGGTGCGGCAGCGGGACACTGGCGAGCTGACCGCCGAGCAGGTGGTCGACGAACTGGCCCGGCGGCTGGCCGGCACCGGGGACACCGCCTGATGACCGGGCCGGAAACGCCATCCGACCACGGGTGGCCGACGCTGGCATCCGTGCACGCCCTCGTGGTGGGCATCGACCGCCAGCTTGCCACCGCGCTGACGGAGATGGCCCGCACCCGCGAGGAGCTGATCGAGCACAAGGCCGACTCGCATCGGGTGCATGAGCAGCAGGACCGTGAGATCCGTACACTGTCGCACTGGCGCTGGTGGCTTACCGGCGGGCTGGCGGCGCTGGGGTTTTTGGTGGCGTTTCTGGGCCGGCCGCTGGTGGCGCTGGCCACTGGACAGTGAGGAGAGACCATGGCGCTAGAACAGGCTGTGCTGAACGCGGCCGCCGACGGCGCTACCGCACTTCTGGCGTGGGCGGCGATCCACGACGGTGCCGGCTCGGGTGATGAGGTGTCGGCGGCGCGGCAGCAGATCAGCTGGGATCCGGCGACCGGTGCGGTGGCCACCGCCGGTACGCCGCTGGAGTTCGCCGGCACCCCGGGCGGCCCGGCAACGCATCTGGGCGTGTGGTCGGCGCAGACCGGGGGTACGTTCCGTGGCGCGGTGGCGCTGACCGGAGACCAGACCTTCAACGCGGCCGGCGAGTACACGGTGACCGCGCTGACGTTGACTGCGACCGACGAAACCTGATGGCACTGCCGGTCCGGCTCGTCGATGTCGCCGAGGGCAACGGCGACCTGGTGGTGTCCGCTGCCGGGGTCGCGGAGACGGAGCGGCTGCTCTGCTTTGTGGACACCGACGCCGGCGGCGGTGGTGGTGCGGTGCCCGGCTGGACCCTGCTGGACTCTGCCGGCGAGGGCGCAGATCGGGGCTTCGCCTACGCCCGGGACGAACTCGGGCCGGGCGCCGGTACGCACACGTTCGTGATCGGCGGCGGTGCTGACGGTGCGGCGATGCTGGTCGCCGTCGACGGCTCCCCGAGCGTGGACGACGCGGCAGCGGCGACCGGCACCGGCACCACGATGACCGCGCCGTCGGTGACACCCGGCGACCAGGCAGAGCGGCAACTCGTGGTCTGGTGGAAGACGTGGTCGCATGTCGACGAAACCGACGCCACGATCACCACCCCCGGCGGGATGACCGTCATCGCGGACGATGTGGCCTCCGGCGACGGTTGGGGACGGAGGTCGATCGCCACCGAGGCGGTCGGTGCCGGGGCGACCGGCACCCGCACCGCCACCTCAGATCCGGGCAACCGGTGGGTGGCGTTGTCGGTGGCGTTGTCGGCCGAGGGCGACGCCGATCCGGCGCAGGGCACGGCGGCTGCCGGCATCGGGCTCGCGTTGGCCGCTACCGGCGCCCGGGACTCGGGCGGCAGCGGCGAGGCCGGCGTGGGGCTGGCGCTGTCGGCGGCCGGGGTGCGGCAGTCTGCCGGCACCGCGTCGGCCGGACTGGGGCTGACCTTGGCCGCGGCCGGTGGCCGGGAAAGCGCCGGTAGCGGGTCGCTGGGGATCGGGCTGCAGCTGCGGGCGACCGGCGCCCGGCCGTCGCTGGGGACCGCGGCGCTGCGGATCGGGCTGGGGCTGGCGTCCGGGCAACCAGTGGAGCCGTCGACCACCCCGATGTGGCGGACGCTGATGGTGCCGGCTGAGAGCCGGATCGTGGCGGTGGCGAGGGAGGAGCGGACGCATGTCGTCGAGGCGCACGTGGGAGCGTGACCCAGACTCTCGCCTGGATTGGCGATGGGACTGGTCTGGCTGGTTGGCCGAGGGTGAGGTCATCACCGCCGCGACCGTGACCGGCCCGGCCGGCATCACCGTGGACGACGTGGCGCACGACGACACGACGGTGACCGCGTGGGTCGAGGGCGGGGCGGCACGCAAAATCTACGCGGTCACGTGCCGGATCGAGACCAACCAGGGCCGGATTGACGACAGGTCGATCCGGCTGTACACCACGGAGAGATGACGATGAGCGAGACGATCCGCAGGCAGGCCAAGGCGGTGGTGGCTGGCCTGGTGGCTGGGCTGG
>CAZSNW010000313.1:0-2543 GCA_964608245.1 uncultured Micromonosporaceae bacterium | reverse complement strand
CCGGGCGGCGGTCAGCGCCCGCTGGTGGAGCTGCTCGCCGTCGCGGCAGCGGCCGCGGGCGTACAGGGGCCGGTGCAGCACCCTCGAGAAGTGCAGCAGGTGCGTCAGCCGGTCGTGGGTCGCGGCGTACCCGGCCGCGGCCAACAGGTTGGGAAACTCGACGTCCAACCAGTCCCGGGCAGCCGCCGCGTCCGGCGGCTCAGGCCCGCACACCGGCGACGGCGGAACGTGGAGACGGCCGTGACGCTCGGCCGGGTACGCGGTGCGGGCGGCGACCGCGGCGGCGTGCCGGTAGTAGTCCAGCAGCCGGTCGACCGCGGCCTTACCGGCCGCACCGGTCCCGGTGGCGGTGGCGACGGCGTGCTCCCGGACCAGGTCGTGGAAGGTGTAGCGACCAGGGGCGGGCTCGAGCAGGAGGCGCTCGTCCAGCAGCTGGTCCAGCAGGCGGCCCGCCCGGTCCGGGGTGGTGTCGGCGAGCGCCGCCGCGGCGTACCGGTCGAAGTCCGGGCCGGGGTGCAGGCCGAGCAGCTGGTACATCCGCTGCTGCTCGGCGGTCAGCCGCCGGTACGACGCCTCCAGCACGACGGCGACGCTGCGGGGCCCGTCCGCGAGTTCGGACAGCCGCCGCTGGCCGGGCACCCCGACCGCCAGCAGGAGCCGTTCCAGGGCGGCGGCCGGATCGACCGGCTCCGACCCGTGGGTGAATCCCTTGAGGTCGATGAACAGCTGTCCACCCGGGAACCGGTCCGCGATGAGGCGGGCGGCCTGCACCGCCAGAGCGGTCTTGCCGATGCCTCCCATGCCGTCGATCACCGCGAGCGCCGGCCCGTCGAAGCCCTCGGCGTCCTCCGCCAGCGCGACGAGCCGTTCCAGCTCCCGCCGCCTGCCGACGAACCGGGTGGGACCGGCCGGAAGCTGCCGCGGCACGGTGACCAGCTCCCGGACGGCCGCTTCCGGTGCCGCCACGTCGGAGCCCGCCGGTTCGGTGATCTCCGCTGCGGCACTGCGGTAGAAGTCCTCCCGCTCGGCACCGGTCAGTCCGAACGCGTCGGCCAGCAGCCGCACGGTCGCCGGCCTCGGCGTACCGATCCGGCCCGTCTCGAGCTTGCTGATGGTTCGGACGCTCAGTCCGGTGCGGTCGGCGAGCTCCTCCTGGGTCAGCCCGTGCCGTCGTCGGGTGGCACGGACGATCCTGCCGAACATGCGAACCCCCGCACCGGCGTCCGGTCGAGTGGGTGGTGGCCGGGGTGGTGCCCGGCCCGTGACGTGACACGCGGGACGGGCGCGAAGTTCCAGTTAACGTCCAGTGGCGTTCCTGGTCCCCCGGACCTTCCCGAACCCATAGTAGATCATGAGATCACCACAGGATCACCGAGCGGATCCGTTCACCGGGGGCACACGGGGGTCGGTGAACGGATCCGCTCGCCGACAGCGGCCCGGTCCCGGCCCGTACCGCGTCAGTCGCGGGAGCGCAGCGCCCGGAGGAAGAACGCGACGTTGGCCGGGCGCTCGGCCAGCCGCCGCATGAGGTAGCCGTACCACTGTGTCCCGTAGGGCACGTAGACCCGGACGGTGTAGCCCTCCTCGACCAGCCGCCGCTGCTCGGCCGGCCGTACGCCGTACAGCATCTGGAACTCGAACTCGTCGACCGCACGGTCGAACCAGCGCGCGCGCTCGCGGGCGATCGCGATCAGCCGCGGGTCGTGGGTGGCCACCATCGGGTACCCGTCGCCGGACATGAGGATGTTCAGGCAGCGGACGTAGGACTTGTCCACGTCCAACCGCGCCTGGTAGGCGACCGACTCCGGTTCGGCGTACGCGCCCTTGCACAGCCGCACCCGGCTACCGGGCCCGGCCAGGTCGCGGCAGTCGGCCTCGGTCCGCCGCAGGTACGCCTGCAACGCCACCCCGACCGTCGGGTGGTGCTCCCGGAGCCGGCCGAGGATCTCCAGGGTGGCGTCGGTGGTGGTGTGGTCCTCCATGTCCAAAGTGACCGTGGTGCCGGCGGCCGCCGCCGCCTCGCACACCCGAGCCGCGTGCTCGTACGCCGTCTTCTCGTCGAACCTCAGCCCGAGCGCGGACAGCTTGAGGCTCACCTCCGCGGCCGAGGTGAGCCCGCCGGCGCCAAGGCCGTCGAGCAGGCGGAGGTACTCGTCCCGGGTGGCGACCGCCTGCTCGGGGCGAAGCGTGTCCTCACCCAGGTAGTCGAGGGTGACGGTCAGCCCCTGCCCCACCAGCTCGCGGGTGACCCGCAGGGCGTCCGCGGCGGTGGTACCGGCCACGAACCGCTTCACCACGTCCCGGGACACGGGTGCGGTGGACACCAGCCGCTCGATGCGGGGTGACCGCGCGGCGGCGAGGATCAGGGATCGCAGCATGAGCCGAGCGTATCGCCTGCCGACCGGAGTGGATCCCCGGGAGAAGGGCGGTATCCGGGTGCCGGCGGTGCCGCCCGCCGCGGACTCCGCGGCGGGCGGCACCCGGCAGAGGACGGGGGGACTAGGACTGCGTGATGCGGACGTTGTCCACCGCACCCTCGATCA
>CAZSNW010000312.1:0-2572 GCA_964608245.1 uncultured Micromonosporaceae bacterium | reverse complement strand
GTCGGGCCACCCGCACCGCGCGGTACGTCATCCGGTGCGTGGTCGCCCCGTCCGCGCGCGGCGTGCCCGCCGCACGGGACCGGCGTCCCGCCACCGCGACGGCCGGTCAGATGCGGCTCGGCGGGGCCGAGTAGATCTTCGAGGCGAACTCCGCCACCTCGTGCTCGCCGAGGTGGGTAGCGACGTCCGCCTCACTGATCATGCCCACCAGCCGGTGGTTCTCGATGACCGGCAACCGGCGGATCTTGTTGTCGGTCATCATCCGCATCACCTCGGACACGTCGGTGTCGGCCTCGACCCAGATCGGGGTACCGCGGGCGAGCTCACCAGCGGTCGTGGTGCGGGGATCGCGGCCCTCGGCCACGCACCGGACCACGATGTCACGGTCGGTGATGATGCCGTGCAGGCGGTCATCCTCCCCGCAGATCGGCAGGGCGCCGATCTGGTGCTCGCGCATCTTCTCCGCCGCCAGCTGCAGGGTGTCGTCCTCCCGG
Organism: uncultured Micromonosporaceae bacterium; assembly: GCA_964608245.1. Classification (GTDB taxonomy): domain Bacteria; phylum Actinomycetota; class Actinomycetes; order Mycobacteriales; family Micromonosporaceae; genus Natronosporangium. Next base: position 2,078 of record CAZSNW010000312.1, on the reverse strand, counting down.
ATGCACTCGGCACCCCGGTGCATGATGTCCCGGGCGCTCGTCATGTGGATCCCCCCTCGTCCGGGCCGTGGCGCCGGCAGCGCCCCCGTCGTCTGCGCTTTCCCCAATCTCGCACATCCGGTCCGGCCCGGTGGCCGAACGACGAACTCCCTCACCCCCCGGCCGGCCGCGGGCTCCGGCGCAGCTCGTACGGTCCGCGCACCCGCGCGCCGGCCTGCCGTACCCGCCGCGCCAGCTCCCGGTCCGCGGTCACCACCACGGTGGGTCGACCGCCGGCCTCACCCACCAGCCGCACCACCGTGTCGTCGCCGGCTCCGGGCGCGGCCACCACCCGTACCCCCGGCACGCTGGCGACGTCGCGGGCTTCACCCTCCACCACCAGCACCAGCTCCAGCGGCGGTGGCAGGCCGGGCAGGCCGGCGCCGGCGACGGCGACCAGCTCGTCGCGCAGCCGCCGGGTCGCCGCGGCCCGGTCCTTCCACCATCCGTCCGGCACCGAACCGACCACGTTGGCCGCGTCCACCACGACCAGCGGCTCCGACTCCACCCCGCCAGCCTGGCACGCCGAACGGCCCGCCGACGTAGGCTCGTCGTGACAGGTGCGGATCGCGCGGATTCGGTGGAGGTGACGCCATGCCGCTGAGCTGGGCCACGCTCGTGTCCCTGGCCGCCATGGCCGACGACGTCGGGGTGCTGTCCATCTACGTCACCGTCGACCCTCACGGTCGCCCCGAGTCCGCCCCCCGGGCACCGTGGGAGGTGCGGCTGCGCAACCAGCTGACCGAGGTGGAGCGACGGCTGCGCGAGGAGGGGCCGCGCGAGCACTACATGGCGCTGTCGGCCCGGCTGGAGCAGCTGCGGCCGTACCTGGAGCACCTGCTCGACCCGACCGCTCCGGGCCTGGGTCGGGCACTGTTCACCCGCGTCTCCGACGGTGAGGTGCACACCGTGTCGCTGCAGATGCCGCTGGGCGACCGGGTGGTCTTCGAGCCGGACGCCTTCATCCGGCCGCTGGTCAACGCCTGGAGCCAGGCGGGACCGGCCGGTGCGGTGGCGGTCGGGGCCGACGGCGTGCGGCTCATCGACCTGCGGTTCGGCCTCGCCGACGAGATCGCGGCGATGCGGCCACCGGAGCTGCCCGAGCAGGACGAGCTGAGGGGCCCGCCCGCGGCGGCCAACCCGGCGATCCCCCTGCCCGCCGCGGCGCAACGGGACCTGTACGAGCGTCGCGAAGAGGACAAGCTGCTGCGGTTCCTCCGCACGGTCGGCCCGGAGCTGGACCGGCACGCCCAGGACCGGGCGTGGGAGCACCTGGTCGTCACGGGGGACGCCCGGCAGGTGCAGGCGGTCGTCGACGGGCTCCCCCTGCCCTGGAAGGAGCGGGTGGTCACCCTCAACCACCCGGTGGCGACGCTGACCGTACCCAAGATCGCCGCCACCGTGATGCCCGGGCTGGAGGAGGCGCGGCGACAGCACCACCTCGACCTGGTCCGCCGGGCCCACGACCTGGCGTTGTCCCGCGGCGCGGGTGCCTGGGGGCTCGGCGACACCCTCAACGCGCTGCAGCAGGGACGGGTCGACCACCTGCTGCTCGCCGTCGACGGCCAGTGGACGGGCAGCCGCACGCCCGACGGCTGGCTCGTCCCGGAGGGGGAGGTCCCGCCGGGGGTGACGCCCGACCAGTTGACCACCGAGCCGTACCTGGGCGAGCGCATGATCGAGCTCGCGCTGGCCAGCGGCGCGAAGATCACCGCCGTGGAACCGGACGGGGACGGCCTGCTCGAACGGGCGGGCGGGGTGGCCGCGCTGCTGCGCTGGTAGCGGCCGGCCGTCCCGGCGGCGCGGATATCCGGTGGCCGGCGGCGCCACGGGCCGGCACGATGCCGGGCATGGGAGCACCGGCGGCCGTGGGCGGCAACCGGCCGGCATGGCGGGACCTGCCGGCCCACCTGCGCGACGCGGTCGAGGCGGCGGCAGGTTCCCCGGTATGGGCCGCCAGCAGCCGGCCCGGTGGATTCTCCCCCGGCCTGGCCTCGGTGCTGCACCTGGCCGACGGCCGGTCCGTCTTCGTCAAAGCG
>CAZSNW010000311.1:0-2588 GCA_964608245.1 uncultured Micromonosporaceae bacterium | reverse complement strand
ACCTTCGGTAACGTGCACGGCGTGTACAAGCCGGGCCACGTGAAGCTGCTCCCCTCCGTGCTCAAGGAGATCCAGGACGCGGTGGGCGCCCGGTACGGCAAGGAGAAGCCGTTCGACCTGGTCTTCCACGGCGGCTCCGGCTCCAGCCTGGAGGAGATCCGCGCCGCGGTCGACTACGGCGTGGTGAAGATGAACATCGACACCGATACGCAGTACGCGTTCACCCGGCCGATCGCCGACCACGTGTTCAAGAACTACGACGGCGTGCTGAAGGTGGACGGCGACGTCGGCAACAAGAAGACCTACGACCCGCGGTCGTGGGGCAAGAAGGCCGAGGAGTCGATGGCCAGCCGGGTGGTGGAGGCCTGCGAGCACCTGCGGTCGGCGGGCAGGAAGCTGTCGTAGTCCGTCGACCCGCCCGGTGACGTGGAGGAGCCCCGGCGGCGCCGCCGCCGGGGCTCCCTGACCGGGTCCTGGGGAGGCTCCGGATCTCCATTCCTACCAGTCGCCGCCGGCCGGAAGGCACGGCCGTACGCGGGATGGGGCCTCCCCCGTCCGGTCGGGGATGCCCGGCCGGGGTTGAATGGACCCGTGCGGAACCTGCTCGGTGACCCTCCCCCCACTCTCCTCCCGGCCGACGATGAGGCGCAGGCCGCGCTGGACGCGGCGCTGGCGTCCGACGCCGATCCGGGCGCGCTGACCGCCGCCGCGGCCGCCCACCCGGCGTACAGCGCCGCCTGGGCGGCGCTGGCGGAGCGGGCGCTCGCCGCCGGCGAGGTGGTGGTCGCGTACGCGTACGCCCGGACCGGCTACCACCGCGGGCTGGACCAGCTGCGGAAGAACGGCTGGCGGGGTGCGGGGCCGGTGCCCTGGTCGCACCTGCCCAACCGTGGCTTCCTGCGCTGCCTGCACCTGCTGTCGCTGGCCGCCGCGGCGATCGGCGAGGACGACGAGGCGGTGCGCTGCACCCGGTTCCTGCGCGACTGCGACCCGGCGGCGGCCGAGGCGCTCGGCGGCTGACCCGCGGGTCGACCGCTCAGCCGGTGTAGACCGCCCAGGCGCCGGGCTCCACCCACCAGGAGCACCGGCGGGAGACCGCACCGGTCACGCCGTCGTCGAGGCTCGCCACTCCGTCCGGCCCGGGGCTGACCGCCACCGCCCGGCCGCGGGCACGCCGCACCTCCACCCGGACCCGGCGGCGCCACCGGCTGCGCACCGGCACCGCGACCGCCACCTCGACCGTGCCGTCGGCCGGGTCGGCGGCCGTGAGCAGCGGCAGCCCGTCCGGGCTCAGGTAGCCGCCGGCGTTGGCGACCAGGGCGGTGAGCAGCGGCTCGCCACGGGCGAGCACCACGTCGTCCACCTCCACCGTGCCCCGCCAGGTGACCGCCCGGCCCTCGTCGTCGGTGCCGCCGAGCAGCACCCCGTCCAGGGTCACCGCGGTCCGGCCGTCGGAGCGCAGCAGGTCCAGCCGGCGTACCCGGCCGGCGACCACCGCCGCCGCCACCTCCTGCGGGGTGCGCGGCAGGCCGAGCTGGCCGACCAGGTCGCCGGGGCTGGCCGGCCCCACCGGCAGCACCGCGACCGGCGGCAGGTCGGGCACGGTGCGGTTGGCCGGCAGCGTGGCCGGCCGGCGCGACGGCGGCGGCGCCCACCGCCGGACCATCCGCCGCACCACCGCCCGCAGCTGCGCGTCGACCGCGGTGGCCACCACCAGCCGGACGGGGGTGTCGGGGCCGGCCGGCCAGGTCAGCCCGTCGGGCCCGTCGGGGGCGTCCAGCCGGGCCAGCACCTGGTCGATCTCCTGGTCGGAGGTGGCGGTGACGGTCTCGGCCGTCACCCCTTGGGCGGCCAGGGCGTCCACGCAGGCGCGTACGGGCGCCCGGACCACGTCCCGATCCCACGGATCGGCGAGGCCAAGGATCAGGGCGTTCACGGGTCCTCCCACTTGCTAGCCTGGCGCTCGGAGCGGCGCCTTCCCGCGCCCGTGGAGGCGGAGAGACGATGCCAGCGATCGTGCTGCTCGGCACCCAGTGGGGTGACGAGGGCAAGGGCAAGGTTACCGACCTGCTGGCGGACCGGGTCGACTACGTGGTCCGCTATTCCGGCGGCAACAACGCCGGCCACACCGTGGTCACTCCGGACGGCCAACGGTTCGCCCTCCACCTCATGCCGAGCGGGGCGCTGTCCCGCCGTGCGACGGTGGTGATCGGCAACGGGGTGGTGATCGACCCCAAGGTGCTCATCGCCGAGCTCGACGGCCTGGCCGAGCGAGGGGTGGACACCTCCCGGCTGCTGATCTCCGGCGACGCCCACCTGATCATGCCGCACCACCGCGCGCTGGACCGGGTGGTGGAGCGCTACCTGGGCAAGGCCCGGATCGGCACCACCGGTCGGGGGATCGGCCCGGCGTACGGGGACAAGGTGGCCCGCACCGGCATCCGGGTGCAGGACCTGCTCGACCCGAAGATCCTGCGCCAGAAGCTGGAGCTGGTGCTGCGGGAGAAGAACCAGGTGCTCGTCAAGGTCTACAACCGCCGGGCGATCGACGTCGACGAGGTGGTGGAGGAGTACCTGGGGTACGCCGA